>NZ_JAAHHG010000114.1:11527-25210 GCF_010692555.1 Okeania sp. SIO3B5
GGTCATGGAATACGTTTTAATGACCGAGATTATTTAATGCCTGCTGATGCTGATCCTCATCCAGATGGAGTAGAAGATACTGCTATTCCTCTTTATTTGGTGACAGAAAGATTAAGGCGATGTGGAGCAGGTAATGTGATTTTATTTTTGGATGCTTGTCGTAGTCAGGAAAGTTCAAAAGGTAAAGGTATAGGTGAAGAAAAACAGAAAGGAGTAATTACAATTTTTTCTTGTAGTCCTAATGAAAGGTCTTATGAAATTGAGAATGAAAGGATACAACAAGGTTCTTTTACTTATGCTTTATTAGAATCTTTAAAAATTCAAGGTGAAGGTAATTGTGCCACTGTTGAAAGATTATATAATCGTTTACGTCATCAAGTTCCTGATATTAATCGTCAGTTTATAAAGCCTCGGCAAACTCCTTATGCTATTGTTGAACCTGCTACTAAATATCATTTAATTTTGTTGGAAAAAAATGCAAATTTGAGTGATATTGTTACACTTAAAAATGATGCTTATCGAGCTGAGGTAGAGAAAAATATTGAATTAGCTAGACAATTATGGATTCGAGTTAATATCGCTGCTTCCGGTTCAGATATGGAAGCAGTTGATGCAATTAGCAGATTGAGTAATGCGACAAATTATTCAAAATCGGGTGATGAGCAAACATTGAATTTTCAAGGGAAAAAATCACCATCCCCAAAGTTACCTAAACTTCCTACTTCTCAGGATTTTGTAAAAAGTTTATCATTTATTATTCCAGTAATATTGGCGATATTAACTTTGTTATCGTCAGGTGAATTATCTATTTTAGAAAACAAAGAAAACACAAAAAGTACAAAAATAAAACAACAAGAAACAAACAATAATATAACAACACAAGAAGACAAAAATGTAGACTATTTAACTCTAGAATATCTACTAAAACAAGAACAATGGAAAGAAGCCGATGAGGAAACTTTAAGTACTATGGTAAAAGTTAGTAACCAAGAAAAAGGAGTTTTGCTAGATGTAGAATCAATTAAAAATTTTCCATGTTCAGAACTCAGAGAAATAAACGAACTTTGGGTAAAATATAGTAATGGTAAATTTGGCTTTTCTGTGCAGAAGGAAATTTATGAGAGTGTAGGTGGAACAAAAGAATATAAGGATAAGGTATGGATAGAATTTGGAGACAAAGTAGGATGGAGACAATTAGGAACTTGGTTGAAGTACAATGAATTAACATTCAACATCAATACACCTTATAGGGGACATCTCCCCGCCTTTGGTCATAAGTCATCCTGGGATAAGGTGGTATGTGAATTTTGTGTCAATCTTTTCTCTCGCACAAAGAATTGTAAACTTTAAAGATATAAGCGTTTCAGCTATCAACAGAAAAAAGTGTTAAGAACTAATTTCAGTTATTAGTAAATAGCACAGTAAAAGTATTCTTTGTTTAAGTTATACCAATTCTCAAAAACTTTGCTATACTTGGATTTTCTATTTCTAAATACTATCTATTGACGTAACTTTATTGTTAATTAATCTCTGTGATTTTTCCAGTTATTTTTATCACCTTCCAAGCGTAGCATTACTTTTGACAAATGGTATTTTTAGTAAAAAATTGAAAGTTTATTTATATGAAAAAAACAACAAAATAACTATAGCATTCATCTCAAAAATTTATTATTTCCGCTCCTCAAATAATAAAATTACCCGAACCTGTAATTATTCCTGATGAAAAACTGACTAAATATTTATTAGTATATCGAGAACAAGATGACAAATCAAAATTTCTTTGACAAGCTGGTTTTACTCCAGAAAATTCCCAACAACTAAAAAATAGCATTTTGCAATTAGTTTTTACCACAGAAGCAATAATAGATAGAACCAATGAATACGGTAAATTTTACAGAGTTGAAGGTGAAATAACTGGAATTAATAATAAAAATCTAGCAGTTATTACCATCTGGTTACAACGAAAAGCAGGAAGTAAGGGTGCAATTAAACTAAAATTAGAACGTAAGGAGTCTTAAAGTATGGCAAAAAATTGGGCTATCTGTGTTGGAATTAATCATTACGATAATATGCCAACCCTTCAATATGCTCAAAGAGATGCTGAATTAATGCGGGATTATTTTCTCAATGAGGCAGGTTTTGAGAAAGTTTATTTATTTACAGATAATTCTCCTGAAATTAATGATGCAGGTAAACCTTTTAATTCTCAACCAACTTATGGCACGCTCAAAAGATTTTTGCGAGTAAGATTTAACAACAAATTTTTATCCGCAGGTGATAACTTTTGGTTTTTTTATAGCGGTCATGGAATACGTTTTAATGACCGAGATTATTTAATGCCTGCTGATGCTGATCCTCATCCAGATGGAGTAGAAGATACTGCTATTCCTCTTTATTTGGTGACAGAAAGATTAAGGCGATGTGGAGCAGGTAATGTGATTTTATTTTTGGATGCTTGTCGTAGTCAGGAAAGTTCAAAAGGTAAAGGTATAGGTGAAGAAAAACAGAAAGGAGTAATTACAATTTTTTCTTGTAGTCCTAATGAAAGGTCTTATGAAATTGAGGATGAAAGGATAAAACAGGGTGCTTTTACTTATGCTTTGTTAGAAGCTTTAAGAATTCAAGGTGAAGGTAATTGTGCCACTGTTGAAAGATTATATAATCGTTTACGTTATCAAATTCCTGATATTAATCGTCAGTTTGAAAAGCCTCGACAAACTCCCTATGCTATTGTTGAACCTGCTACTAAATATCATTTAATTTTGTTGGAAAAGCAGGCAACTGAACGAGATATTGCTACTCTCAGAGAAGAGGCATTAGAAGCAGAAAATGAGGATAATCTAGAATTAGCAGAACAATTATGGACTCGCGTTTTAGCAGTTTCTCCTGCTAATGGAAAAGCTTTAAAAGCTCTGAGAAGAATTTGGCAGAAGCAGGACAATATAAAATTAGGTAGAACATCTGAAAATTCTAGTAAACAAGAAACAAAATCTACAGGAGATAAAGCTGCTAATTTGAGTTCAAAAGAGACAGATGAAAATTCAAAAAATGATCAAATAGAATTACTTTCTGATAAAAATGTAGACTATACAAAACTCCGTGACTTTCTAGCAAATGGGGAGTGGAAAGGGGCAGATATGGAAACTGCTCGTTGTATGTTGAAAGTTGCGGGGCGAGAAGAGCAAGGATATCTAGAGATAAAAGATATAGAAAATTTTCCTTGTACAGACCTGCGCACAATTGACCAGCTTTGGGTAAAATATAGTGATGGTAAATTTGGTTTTTCTGTGCAGAAGAAAATTTATCAGAGTTTGGGTGGAAAAAGAGAGTATAATCGAGAGGTATGGGAAAAGTTTGGAGAGCAAGTAGGATGGAGAAAAGGAGACAAATGGTTGGACTACAATGAGCTAAATTGGACACGAGAGACATCATCGCATCACATGGGGCACATCCCTGTTCACATGTGTGTGGGGCGTTCGTGGAGCTGTGGTGGGTATGTCTTCTCTCTTCTCTCGCGCAGAGACTTGTAGACTGTAACATATAAGCGTTTCAGCTGCCTCATTCAGTTATCAGTTATCAGTTATCAGCAAGAGATTTAAAGTTTATTGTTATGAATCAAGTTAACAAAACAACCCCAGTAGTCATATCAAAAATTTATTGCTTCTACTCCTCAAATAATGAAACTACCCGAACCTGTCATTTCAGTTATCAGTTATCAGTTATCAGTTATCAGCACAAGATTTAAAGTTTATTGTTATCAACAAAATTAACAAAATGTAGCTACCGCACTTGCTGTGCGATCGCTATTATTCATAACCAAAGAAAAATCATCATCCTGTGAAGCTCCAAAAAAACGGCAAGGTATTAGCCGTTGCATCCTCAAAAAAATTATGATAGTATATAATTATTGGGAGTCACTCGCCCCTACGCATGACTTTTTATTCAACGCCAAAACAGCATTTCGTTACTGAATACATATAGAAAAGATACTCAGACACCAAAGCACCAGAAAGTTATCATCCTGTAAAGCACTTAAATAAAGAAGTGGCAACACCGAAAAATTTTCACCCCATCAACACATCCATATATTTACTCATGCAGAATTCGTGATGTAGCTACCGCACTTGCTGTGCAGAAAAATCATCATCCTATGAAGCTCCAAAAAAACGGCAAGGTATTTCCCCTGGCAATAAATAAAAAAATTATGATAGTATGTAATCATTGTGCTTCACTTGCCCCTACGCATGACTTTTTATTCAACATCAAAACAGCATTTCGTTACTGAATACTTATGGAAGGGATACTGACACAACCAAAGCACCAGAAAGTTATCATCCTGTGAAGCACTTGAATAAAGAAGTGGCAACACCGAAAAATTTTCACCCCATCAACACATCCATATATTTACTCATGCAGAATTCGTGATGTAGCTACCGCAGAGCAAGTGTGATCGCTATGATTCATCACCAAAGAAAAATTGTCATCCTATGAAGCTCCAAAAAAAACGGCAAGGTATTAGCCCTTGCATCCCCAAAAAAATTATGATAGTATGTAATTATTGGGTGCTGCTCGCCCCTACACATGACTTTTTATTCAACCAAGGAAAAACTTATATTTTGGGTTGATACTTAATCTAAAAATCATTACCACTCAGCAACGCCTAAAAAAATGCCAATATGATGCTAAAAAACTATCCAAGTAACAAAATGCTAGACATAACCAAAGACATTGACTCCCTCACTAACTTCAAACGTAATACTAATCAATACTTGCAGCGAATTAAGAAAAGCGGAAACCCACTCATCCTCACAGTTAATGGTAAAGCTGAAGTAGTAGTTCAGGATGCCGAGTCATAGCAAAAATTACTAGAATTAGTAAACCGCATACAAGCAATAGAAGGTATTCAGGCAGGTTTAAATTCAGTGCAAGAGGGACGCACTTTTCCAGCCAAACAAGCATTAACCAAGCTCAAACAGAAGCATGATTAAAATTAGCGATCGCTTCTAATTTAGATAGTCAAATTACACCAAATTTAACAATAGTATTAATAACTCAAATTTGTCTATTATTGACAATTCAACACACCTCAAAAATTAATATTTTCTATTATATATGTACGAACAAAATCTAACATATTGAGGCCAAATAGTTATGACAAGTGGATTAAAAAACACAGTATTAAAACCAACAATTCCTACCCTAGAAAATGGCGATCGCTTAACTCGAATTGAATTTGAAAATCGTTACACTAAGTCAAATATTAAAAAAGCAGAATTAATTGACGGAATAGTTTATATGGCATCTCCTTTACGAATTACAAAACATGGTAATCCTCATGCAAGAATTATGACTTGGTTAGGTATTTATTGGTCAGAAACTCCAGGTATAGAACTTGGTGATAATTCTACTGTTCGTTTAGATGGAGATAATGAACCTCAACCCAATGCTTTACTGCGAATTGAAAATGGTGGAAAGTCAATTATTAGTGAAGATGGTTATGTGGAAGGAGCGCCAGAATTAATAGTAGAAATTGCTGCTAGTACTGTTTCTATTGATGTGCATGAAAAAAAGAAAATCTATCGTCGTAATCAAGTTCAAGAATATTTGGTTTGGCGCGTTGAAGATGGAGAAATTGATTGGTATAGCTTACAAAAAGGGGAATATGTTCAGCTTCAACCTAATTCCGAGGGCATAATTTGTAGTGAAGTTTTTCCTGGTTTATGGTTAGATAAAACAGCTTTATTAACAGGAAATTTAATCAAAGTAATTGAAGTTGTACAACTGGGGTTAGCAACAGCAGAACATCAAAATTTTGTGGAGAAATTATCAAAAGAGGGAGTAGGGAGTAGGTAGGGACGTTGCATGCAACGTCCGTACAGAGTAGGGGGAAATAATTGATAATTTATGTGCGATAATTGATTTTATTTTTTATAATTAGAGATGTCTATTTTAGATTATATATGTACGAACAAAATCTCAGACAACCTCTGAGAAGTCTAATTTGCTAAATCACTCGCCCCCTAAATCCCCCAAAATTGGGGGAATTTTACCAGCTAATGGATTCTTGTTCCCCCCAGAATTGGCAGTAGGGGGGCAAAATTCAGTATTAAACAACTTTTAAAACATCCTCTAACATATTGAGGCTAAATAATTATGACAAGTGGATTAGAAAATAAAGTATTAACATCAAAAATTCCTACTCTAGAAAATGGCGATCGCTTAACTCGAATTGAGTTTGAAAACCGTTACACTAAGTCAAATGTTAAAAAAGCAGAATTAATTGACGGAATAGTTTATATGGCATCTCCTTTACGAATTACCCAACATGGTGAACCCCATGCTTCAATTATGGGATGGCTATTACTCTATCGTGCTTCAACACCAGGAGTACAACTTGGAGATAATTCTACTGTTCGTTTAGATGGAGATAACGAACCTCAACCGGATGCTTTACTACGAATTGAAAATGGTGGGCAGTCAATTATTAGTGAAGATGGTTATGTGGAAGGAGCGCCGGAATTAATAGTAGAAATTGCTGCTAGTACTGTTTCTATTGATGTACATGAAAAAAAGAAAATCTATCGTCGTAATCAAGTTCAAGAATATTTGGTTTGGCGCGTTGAAGATGGAGAAATTGATTGGTATAGCTTACAAAAAGGGGAATATGTTCAGCTTCAACCTAATTCCGAGGGCATAATTTGTAGTGAAATTTTTCCTGGTTTATGGTTAGATAAAGCAGCTTTATTAACAGGAAAATTAATCAAAGTAATTGAAGTTGTACAACTGGGGTTAGCTACAGCAGAACATCAAAATTTTGTGGAGAAATTATCAAAAGAGGGAGTAGGGAGTAGGGAGTAGGGAGTAGGGAGTAGGGAGTAGAGCAGAAATAATTTATAATTTATGTGCGATAGGGGAGAAGGTTTTTTTATCGCTGATTATCCGGACATGACATAACTGATAACTGAAATGACGATCGATCTTAGACAGGGAAATGTTTTTCCCCACTTTTGCCTGTTGCCTATTCCCTATTCCCTATTCCCTATTCCCTATTCCCTATTCCCTATTCCCTATTCCCACTAAATATCGTAACTTCGTGCTTCAGCAGCTTCTGGATTATCGTCGCAATAGATATCGAAAGCAGTTTTTTCCAGTCTTTCTGCCTTTTGATGAGCAGCTTCAGCTTGTAACTCTTCTACAATATCCCAAGCTGCTGCACATTCTTTAGAAGTAACACCTTTTTGCGCACAAATACTCCTTGCTTCTTCAATAGCTGCCTCTATTCTCCTTTCAAGCAATACAGATTTTGGTTTCTCCACAAAATCACTCTTGCTTAAAATATCTGTAATTGAAATAATACCAAGTAACGTATCCTTAATTACAGGTGCTCGATGTATACCTGTATTAGCAAATAATCTCGCTACATATTCTACACCTAAATCAGGGTTAATAACAATGCAAGGCTTAGTCATAACTTCATAAACTCGCACTTGTTTAGGATCTTTGCCATAAGCAGCAACCTTATAAACAATATCTGTCTCTGTGATAATACCATAAGCATCTTGCTCGTGACGGCGTTCTACAATTAGAGCGCGCAGACAGAGATCGTTCATTTTCTTCAC
Source organism: Okeania sp. SIO3B5 (assembly GCF_010692555.1). GTDB lineage: Bacteria > Cyanobacteriota > Cyanobacteriia > Cyanobacteriales > Microcoleaceae > Okeania. Next base: position 19,147 of record NZ_JAAHHG010000114.1, read on the forward strand.
AGCATCAGCTACTGTTGCCGAACCACGAATTTTTTCAACCTCTGTTGTCATAATATCTTTAGCTTTCATCATCTTGACTTTTCCTCAATAATATGTATTTAGTTATTGATATTTAAGCTACTAATATTTAGAAGCTTTGCTATCAATTTAAGAGTAGGATAAAAGAGTTATTTAGTCTACAAATTTATCAAATCAAATTATTTTTAATTATTTTAATTTTTCTGACTAATATGGCTCATTAAAAAGCAATCAGCAGTCAGCAGTCAGCTTAGGTTTATAGGGAACAGGGAACAGGGAACAGGGAACAGTTAATATTAGCAAGTAGTTCAAACCATCCCAAATACAAAATTATCAAATCATACCCAGAATCAGCAATGCCGAAATGCAATTCAAAGGTGTATTTTAACTCAAGCTGACAACTATTTAATATCAGACAAATCTTTAACAGTCAATTTCCAGCTAGAACTTTTCTCTTTATTTACCGAAATTTTATTCATAATAGCTCCAAAATCTTTTTGTAGTTTTTGAGTGACAGTAATCGGAAAATCTAAATCTATTTCCTGATTTTGTACGATCGCTGCCAACTCAGCAAAATTAACTTTTTGAGTAACTCGTTCTGTAGGTGATAATTTAAAAGCTAAAGTTTCAGAAATATTTTGTGCCTGCATAGCTAATTTTATCCGCTCAAGTATATGAGCAATTTCTGAATCTAACAATTTCCATTCATGCAAAATATCTTGATATCTTTGACTTAGTTCCTCTAAATTCTCAGTAGTAGGTTCAGAATTATTTTGCTTAATTAACTTTAACAAAGCTAAATGTACTTGAGCTAAATAAACACAGTCCATTTTCGCATATTCTAACTGTTTTTCTGTCAGTGGGCGTTGTCCCCAATCACTACCTTGTATTTCTTTATCTATATTTTTAAAATCAGTTAAATTTTCAACTAACGTCTTCAGTTTTAAATTAGGAAGAGGCAAAATATAATAAGGTAATTTTTTAGCTATTTCCCAGGTACAAGTAATATTTTTAGCTTGACTTTTACCCAAAAATTTAATATCAAACCTAGCATTATGAAATACCTTCTCAATGTTAGGTTCGACCATAATTTTATCGATAAAAAAGTTAGTTAAATCAAGATTATCTAAAACATCCAAAATATAAACGCGATCGCCAATCAAATCTTGAGGTTCAGCCAATACTTGAATCAAAGACAATCTAGGTTTACGAGTCTTATAATCAGCAACTTCTGTATCAATCCAAAGAATATTAGCAGTAGCTAATTGTTCAATACATTTTGTAATATCATTATTATCTGTCAAATAAAACATATAATTTAATAAAAAAATCTTAAAATTATAGTATTAATACCAATTAACTTTAGGTATATCACAAATAGTTTAGCACCTTTAAAGTAAGCATTTCCTAGGTCATGCTGCGCAAACAGCTATTATACCAAGCGTGAAAAAAGAATGTTACGAATAGTAAGAGCGATAAAAATACTTTACAGGAGCTGTTCCTTTGACAAAAAAAGATAATTTACACCCTAAAATATGGTATGGAGGCCATTCCTTCTGACTCCTGACTCCTGACTCCTGACTTCTAAGAAATAGCCTAACTATTTGTAGCAAACATTTATCAATTTGATATTAGCTGTCAGCTATCAGCTCTGATAAGGAAGTTTAAATGAATATAGACTTTATAGACTTTATAGACTTTATAGCTGACTTTGGTAATTAAGTATAAATTCTACTGAGTCAATCCTCTTCTTGAAAAGAAGAGGTAATTGTTAATTATTAATTATTAATTATTAATTGTTGATGTAGCATCAAAGTGTTGCAGCTCTATAAAATCTTACTTTTGAATGCATGACTTTTGACTTTTAAATTATTAATTATTGATGTAGCATCAAAGTGTTGCAGCTCTATAAAATCTTACTTTTGAATGCATGACTTTTGAATGCATGACTTTTGAATGCATGACTTTTAAGGACAAGTTGTACCATCAGGCATAATTGCTCCCCTCATATCTGCATCTCGTAGATTAGTTTTATTGAGCTTCGCATCAATCAACACAGCCTTAATTAATATTGCCCCTGTCAGATTTGACCAACTTAAATTAGCCCGAAATAAATTAGCCCCACTCATATTAGCTCCTCGAAAAGTAGTCCAACTAACATTAGCAGTTCGTAGTTTCGCTCCACTCAAGTTAGCTTCACTCAAAGTAGCTCCAATAGTAGTAGATTTGCTCAATTCAGCTTCACTCAGATTAGCCCCACTTAACATTGCCCCACTCAAAATGCCATTAGTTAGATTGGCCTCTTCTAGACTCGACTCATTCATCAAAGCATTTGTTAAATTCACAGACTCTAAATTTGAGCCATTTAAAATAGCCCTGATCAAATTAACACGAATCATTGTAGCTATCGTTAAATTAGCTGCCGTAAAATTAGCCTGACTGAAATTAGCTTCCGTCAGGTTAGCACCTCTTAAATCCCCTTGACTTAAATTAGCTTCCCTAGAATTAGAACCCCGTAAATTAGCCTCACTCAAATCAGCATTAGTTAAATCAGTTTTCACCAGACTCGCTCCAATCAAATTAGCTTCACTCAAATTAGTCCCATTGAGACAAGCATTCTCTAAATCCACTTCTCTGAGATTAACTCCACATAAGTTAGCATCGATAAGTTTTATATTACGGAAGTTTGCCCTAGTAAAGTTAGCATTACTTAAATCAGCTCCTCTTAAATCTACTCCTACCAGGGTAATACCTTTAAAATTTCTTTCCCCTGCTGCATACTGTTTTAGAAGTTCTTCCGCCTCCATTTGCACCGCCTCAAACTATTTTCTATTTTATATTTTATATTTAAACTAGTGTCGCTACGCGGAAGTCAAAAGTTAAAAGTCAAAAGTTAAAAGTATTGATTTGTAATTGTTTTAGGATTTTGTAACTGGTCCGCTATTTCCACCATCCTGCACTAGGACATTACTAATTTACATAAAGTAAACAGAACCCCTACATATACCTAATTAACTTATTAACTGGCTTTTTCCGTGAAACTTTTTGCTTTCCTTATATATTTCCTTGAAAAAGTAGTCAGGAGTCAGAAGAATGTGGTCAATGGGGATTTGTCCTCCACCAATCGCATTTGCACCGTGTAAACGGTTGGGTATTAAACCCATAAGGGTTAACGAAGTCAGAAGTCAGAAGTCAGAAATTATTTTTGTAACTAGGACATATCAAAAGCTTAAAACTCAGACAACGCCAGATTTTTCCTTCTTCCTTCTTCCATACACCAAATTAAGGGCCTAAGTTTATTCATTAATTGATAATGGATAATTGATAATTACCTCTGGTTAAAACTGCTACGGAATTGAATATAAGGAAATATTATTTCTTCTCTTGGTTGATTGGATATGGCGAGGTTCCCTCGCCATCCCTCAACCGCTTTTTTCCCCTTAGAGCTGATTTATAAAGTAAATATTAATGAAGATAAATACCTTACAATGTAAGGGTTTGAGTCTATCTAAACCCCAGGGCATAATTTTCGGCAAACCCCTGTTAGAAAAGGGTTTCAGCTCAGTTTACAAATCAGCTCTTAAAAGGGGAGGCTTTAAACCAGAATTATTTAATTATTAATTATTAATTATTAATTATTAATTATTCGGTAACTTTATCGTAAATATCTTAAAAACCACGCTTATCTTCTGAGAAAATCAAGAATATAACTACAACAAAAAAATACTATGCCAGAGAATGTAAGAAGCCAATTAATAACAAAAGGAGTACAACGTGCTCCTAACCGAGCTATGCTCAGAGCTGTAGGTTTTGAAGATTCAGACTTTACTAAACCAATTATCGGAGTTGCCAACGCTTACAGCACTATTACCCCCTGTAATATGGGCATCAACGATTTGGCCATGCGGGCCATGGCAGGAGCCAAACAAGCAGGGGCAATGCCACAAATATTTGGCACAATTACCATTAGCGATGGTATTTCTATGGGAACTGAGGGAATGAAATATTCTCTCGTTTCTAGGGATGTTATTGCCGACTCCATCGAAACAGTTTGTAATGGCCAGGCCATGGACGGAGTTTTAGCTATTGGCGGGTGTGATAAAAATATGCCTGGAGCAATGATAGCGATCGCTCGAATGAATATTCCTGCAATATTTGTCTATGGTGGTACCATCAAACCAGGTCACTATAATGGCGAAGACTTAACCGTAGTTAGTGCTTTTGAAGCAGTAGGAAAATACAGTGCTGGAAAAATTGATGAAACAGAGCTGAAAGAAATTGAACGTAGAGCTTGTCCTGGTGCTGGATCTTGTGGAGGAATGTTCACCGCAAATACTATGTCTTCAGCTTTTGAAGCAATGGGTATGAGTCTGATGTATTCATCAACAATGGCTGCCGAAGATGCAGAAAAAGCTGATAGTACCGAGGAGTCTGCCAAAATTCTAGTAGAGGCTATCCGCAACCAAATTCTACCTCGTCAAATCATTACCCGCAAGGCTATAGAAAACGCAATTTCGGTAATTACTGCAGTTGGGGGTTCCACTAATGCAGTTCTACATTTATTAGCCATTGCTCATGCTGCTAATGTAGAATTATCCATTGATGATTTTGAAACTATTCGAGCAAGAGTGCCTGTATTGTGCGACCTCAAACCAAGTGGTAGATACGTTGCAACAAATTTACATCAAGCGGGTGGTATTCCTTTAGTAATGAAAATGCTCCTCGAACATGACCTACTCCACCCAGATGCTCTAACTATTACAGGTAAGACTATTGGAGAACAGTTAGCAGACGTACCTTCGGAACCATCCTCCAATCAAGATGTAATTCGCCCTTGGGATAATCCAATGTATGCTCAAGGACACTTAGCTATTTTAAAAGGAAATCTGGCAACTGAGGGAGCTGTTGCTAAAATTACCGGAGTCAAGAACCCAGAAATAACAGGTCCGGCAAAAGTATTTGAGTCAGAAGAAGCTTGCTTAGAAGCAATATTAGCAGGCAAAATTCAAGCAGGAGATATTATTGTTGTCCGTTACGAAGGACCAAAAGGCGGGCCAGGAATGCGAGAAATGTTGGCACCAACTTCGGCTATTATCGGTGCTGGTTTAGGAGATAAAGTAGGGTTGATTACTGATGGTAGGTTCTCTGGTGGTACTTACGGTATGGTAGTTGGTCATGTAGCTCCAGAAGCAGCAGTAGGTGGCGCGATCGCTCTGATCAAGGAAGGAGATATGATTACTATTGATGCTCACAAGCGTTTGCTTCAGTTAAATATTTCTGATGAGGAGCTACAACAACGTCGTCAAGCATGGCAACCTCCAGCACCCCGGTATACCAGAGGTGTATTAGCAAAATATGCGAAGTTAGTATCTTCTAGTAGTTTTGGCGCAGTAACTGATGCTGGATTAGATTAGAAGTGTGGTATAATTGACATCAATTTGTGAGATTTGCCAGTAAAATTAAATAAGCATATTGTAGACATCCTTAAGTTACAGTTTCTTTTATTTTGTAGCTTAGGATGTCAATTAATTCTCAAGCAAATTACTGAAAAATTGGGTTAACTGGCTATCAGTTATTAACTGTCAGCTATCAGCCTAAAAAGGTAGTGCATAGACTAACCACAAATCTAATCAAAGCGCTCAAATCGCTTAAATGGTTAGTCCAGCCTACTTAGGAATAAGTAAACGTTATTTTGGTCACAATACGTCGGGATGCGCGGCCAGTTCCGACCTCTATTGTTTGATATTAAACAGGTAAAGAGATTTGAAAAACCAGTGTGTCAAACCTAACAAGCCAAAATAACCAGGCGAGGCCAACTTTACACTTTTTGTAGGAGGGACGCAAAAATGTCCAACTCAACTAATTATGTATTTGTGCTTGACGCGAGTAAAAAACCATTATTGCCTTGCAAACCTGGCATGGCCAGGTCATTGTTAAAAGCAGGTAAAGCCAAGGTTTTTAGACGCTATCCATTCACGATAATTCTCAATAAATTGGTAGCAGAAAAACATCAGGGTTTACTCCTTAAAATTGACCCTGGTTCTAA
>NZ_JAAHHG010000115.1 GCF_010692555.1 Okeania sp. SIO3B5
GTAAGCATTCAGCTATTAGCATTTCCGTTTGTCATGCTCCGCAAACAGCTATCAGCTTTTATTTGAGTCAAGCAAAGACTAAGGTTAGCTGACAGAAATATTTCATTTCCTGCGGAATGCGGAAGCAAACATATTTCACTCCTTGACGACTAATTTCTTCTTCCAAGATAATGAGTTAATAATTCATAGCTGATAGCTGAAGTCCGCAGTTCCTCTGAAAGAGGCTAGCTGACGGCTGAATGCTTACATTTAATACTCGCACTCCTGACTTTATTCCCAATTGCAGGTTAAATAAATCGATTCAGTTAACAACGAAATTTTTAACTAAGAAGATGTTAGTCTTACGAACCTAGTTTCAGAATTTTTTGGTAGAGGATACAATCGTATCTACTTAGAATTATAATACACATGATGATCAGAAGTTTCACCTAAATTTGTGAAGTTATGATGAAGTTTCTATTGCTAGGAGTTAATTAGTTAGAAAAAATTGAGTATTGAGGTGAAAATTTAGAGTATTTATACCAATTACCAAAAAAAATGCTATACTTTAGCCTAACTTCAATACTTAAGTAATTAGTAGAATTTTATAGCAATTCCCAAGAAGGGTAGTTATCTGATATCCTCAAATCCTATACACCACTTTTTACTTTTACTTTTTTGAATATCAGCTTACTAAAGCAGAATTGGTATGAGATTTGAAAATTGTTTCAGCTTTTGTGGTGTGTAAGTCCGGATATAATATCTAATTAAACTTATAACAGTTTTCATTAACATAAAACCCACATTCCGCACGTCAATTTGTAATATTAATAGTAGTATAAAAAACCGACATTGCTAGATATTTATACTGTATAACTTATCTTTATTAACCTTTCTCAAGAGTCAAATTTTTGGGAAAATATTGAGCATAAATACTCAATCATAATCGTTATTATTTTCTCCTGAATTCTGAATTCTGAATTCTGAATTCTGAACTCTGAATTCTGACTCCTAATTTTTTACACTACATTTTGAAGTGCGGAATGTAGGATATAAATTACATTCTTTCTAAAACAGAAATTCCGAGCAAAGATAATCCCAACTTTAGAGTTCTAGCTGTCAAGTCACACAATAATAATCTAGAAGTACGCAAAGGTTCTTCTGAAGTTAAAACTGGGCAATTCTCAAAAAATTGATTAAACTTTCCACTCAATTCATATAAGTATTCACAAAGACGATTAGGTAATAATTCAACAGCTACTATATCTAATACTTCACTCAACAGTAATAGATGTTTTCCTAACACCAACTCTTGCTCATCTTTCAAGACAATCTTGCCATCCTCTCTCAACTTTTCAAACTCAATTTCTCCCTTCCGAGCAATTCCTTTGACCCGCACATAAGCATATAACAAATAAGGAGCAGTATTTCCATTCAAAGCCAACATTTTATCGAAACTAAACACATAATTACTATTCCGATTTTGACTCAAATCTGCATACTTAACCGCACTCAAACCAACAACTTCAGATGCTTTTTGAATAAACTCATCACTCTCCGAACGATTCTCCTCTTTCAACCTCTTTTCCAAATCATTCCGCGACCTATTTATAGCCTCATCTAATAAATCTTTTAACCTAACAGTTTCCCCAGAACGAGTCTTTAACTTCTTCCCATCTTCTCCTAATACCAAACCAAAAGAAACATGAACAACATCCACATTTTCTGGAATCCAACCAGCACGTTTTGCCACTTGCCAAACTTGAGCAAAATGATTAGCTTGACCAGCATCCGTAACGTAAATTAATCGCTTTGCACCCTCTTTTTCAATCCGATGACATAAAGCAGCTAAATCAGTAGTTGCATAATTATAACCACCATCAGATTTTTGTACAATTAACGGTAAACGCTCGCCTTCCTTATTAGTAAATCCCTCCAAAAATACACATTGAGCACCATTATTTTCCTCCAATAAACTTAACTTATTTAATTCCTCCACAACCCCAGGCAACATAGAATTATAAAAAGATTCTCCCCGCTCATTTAACTCAATATCAAGTAAGTCATAAATAACTTGAAATTCTCTGCGAGATTGATTACATAAAAGTTGCCAAGCATAACGACTATCTTCCGCACCAGCTTGCAAATTTACTACTTCTTCTCTCGATTTTTCCTTAAAATCTTCATCTTCATCAAACCTTTTTTTTGCCTGTCGATAAAAAGCAACTAAATCTCCTATATCTAAAACATCAGCAGTTTTTAAAGCTTCCGGAAAAGCTTCTCGTAAATAAGTAATTAACATTCCAAACTGAGTACCCCAGTCTCCCACATGATTTAACCTGAGTACATCATGTCCCTGAAATTCTAGAACCCTTGCCAAAGAATCTCCAATAATTGTTGAACGTAAATGTCCAACGTGCATTTCTTTCGCAATATTGGGACTAGAAAAATCAATGACAACTCGCTGTGGATTTTTTGTAGGGGAAATATTGAGTCGTTCATCTTTGATAATCTGTCGTAGATGAACTTCTATATATTCTGGTTTGAGGGTAATATTGATAAATCCTGGCCCAGCAATTTCTGGAGGCTTACATATATCGGTAATATCCAGCTTTTCGATAATTTGAGTAGCGATCGCTCTTGGTTTATTCTTTAATTTCTTAGCTAAAGACATTGCTACATTACATTGATAATCTCCAAATTTGGGATTACTTGCTGGAACTACCATTGGATCTGTATTGGCTAAATCTTGACCAAAAGCAGCAATTATAGCTTTGTCAAATTTACTTTTGAGTTGTTCAAGAGTAGAATTAATCATTATGTTTAAGATTTTAAACTTTTATAGATAATAACTTTTTGGTATGAAAAAAAGCAGTGATATCCCAGGGACTCGTTCTAAATATTTAAGTAGTTAGTAAAATTCATTTATATATTTATAGCAGTTGTAAGGATTCAGCGCTTCAGATTTTGAAAGAAAGAATCAAGCAATGACCAAGGTTAGCTGATCATTCAATCCTCTTCCTTTTAGGAAGAGGTAATTATCAATTATCAATTATCCATTATTGAATAGCAGTTTTCACAAAGGTAGATGATAAAACTTCTCTGCCTTTAAGCCAAAATTTTTGTATTCTATGAAACATGAAAACTGCTATAAGTACTTATGCAAAATTTACTAGACTAGGGTGATTTTCAAAAAAATTTAAATTTAGTATTTTATATATCGATTAAGTGCTAAATTAATTTTGCACAGATACTAACTAACTAACTAACCGAATTTATCTTTACTTTGTAGCTAATATTTCAAATGTAGCATGAGTATAATAAAAGTTATACATAAATATAGTCATATATAGTCAAGTGATGTCAAATATCTCCGTTTACTTGTATAAAAGAGCGCCTTTATATTTGACAAAATTTAATAACTCAAAGGCAATATGTTTAATAGTATAATGAAATTGGCTGGTAATTCCAGACTAAATAAAAATAAAAATTCCTAAATTATCGAATCCTAATATAATTTTAACCCCTTGATTTATGAAATTAGTTGAGAGACATATCCCATACAAAAAATCATCGGTTTTATGATGAAATTGACAGACTATGTTTCTTGTCAAAAAATCTTTATAACTATGCTAACTATTTAGTTCGTCAATCTTTCATATTTGAAAATAATTATCGTCACTATTACGACCTGCAAAAAACACTCTCTACTCAACCAGACTATAAAGCAATACCAGCTAAAGTATCTCAACAAATCTTGATGATTTTAGATAGAAACTGGAAAAGCTTTTTAGCAGCAAACGAAGTTTATAAACAGAACCAATCAAAGTTTAAATCTCGTCCTCGTCTTCGGTGGATATAAAAATAAAGTAAAGGGAAGAAATCTTGTAGTTTATACCACACAAGCCATCAGCAAGAAGGAATTAAAACAAGGAATTATTAATCCCAGTAAAACAGGGATTTATCTAAAAACATTAGTACCTTCTTCACAAATTAAACAAGTTCGTCTCATTCCTAGACTTAATCATTATGTCATTGAGGTTATTTATGAAGCGACACAGAAACAATACGAGCTAGAGAAAAATCGTTGTGCCAGTATTGATATAGGATTAAACAACTTAGCTACATTTTCATGTCGGCGAGAGCCGAAACCTTTAATAAGCGCCGGAATTAAACCCAAGAGTGATAAATGGCAGACCGTTAAAATCTATAAATCAATACTACAACAAAGTTAAGAGTTCCTTACAATCTCAATTCAAAGAAAATCAATCAAGTCTGAGACTGAAAAAACTTTGTAATAAAAGAGAATTTAAAATCAACGATTATCTTCATAAATCATCTCGTTTGATTATTAATACCCTAATTAATCAGAAAATAGGAACACTAATAATAGGACACAATCCAGAGTGGAAGCAGAAGATCAACTTAGGGAAAAGAAGTAATCAAAATTTTGTATCTGTTCCCTATAACAAGTTAATAGAAATGTTATCTTATAAAGCCAAGATGGTAGGAATAGATGTAATTATTACAGAAGAATCTTATACATCCGCATCAAGTTTTATAGATAATGATTTGATTCCAGTGTACAAGGAAGGTGAGAAAAATCAAGTCACCTTTTCAGGAAAAAGAATTAAAAGAGGTTTGTATCGTACTGCAAGCATTGGATTAATCAATGAGTCACGTGAACGGTTCTCTAAACATAATGAAAAAAGCAGCTCCCTTTTGTCTTTGACTATGGGATAGAGGGTGTTGTAGTGCCTCCTCCGGAGGAGCTGCGCTAACACGAGCGTCAGAGTAACACCTGCAAAATAAGGATTAGTCATATTTGACTATATTTTTATGAACTATAGTGTTTTAATACATTGGATGCTAAATGTGAAATGTCTAATTTTATTTGAGATATTGAGATTAGCAATAGTTATCTTATAGTTTTCTGATGTTAATAATAATTATTAAAAAATTATAAGCAGATAAATTTAAGAAATGTTAAGATGATAAATAATAAAACTTGAGGACATTAATTATGTTATCCAAGCCAACTTTTGATGACCATTCTCTAAGTGAATCTTTCTATCAAGCACTAATTAATCTCTTCTATGAATCTTTAAGTCTTTCCACTCAATCCTTATTAGGTGAATGTAGTTTTGGCTTTGCTCCTGACTCTCTTGGGGTAAAGACTTTTTTCATTATCGCTCCTTCTATATCAAATGCAGATCGACTAATTCAAGATATTGACAGCCTCAAAAATCGAGTAATTGCTTTAATGGGAGGAGTAGGAAAACTGGCTATTTGTGTAAATCCATTGAAAGAAACAGAGGGGACTAATTCCCAGAATCAGGAAGAGGAAAAATTTAGAGACTGCGTTGATGAAGCTAGAGAATTTTTACCACAATATATGATGTGTAAAATTTTTCCTATAGATTTATCGAATCAAAATCTAGATTAATTTTTCCATCCAGTTAGATACTTTTAATATCTAAAACTTTTCAAATACTTTTTTGAGTTCAACCTCCGAAATAACTTGACTGGAAGGATTTTTAATTTTAACTTTGTTGTTAAAATAGTCTCTATCTTCATTGTATTCAATTGGTAACAAGATATATCTTCCTTGAGAGAGAGTTTTATCGGGGGTAATTGTAAATTCTAAATCTTGATTATAAGTATTCTTTGTATACTGTAAATGTAATCTGGTGATAAATGCTTGTCTGTGGTTCATACCCAAATCATTCAACTCTTGAGAATTTAACGGCATTGTATTACACGGGTCACAAAAACCTGTATCCCAAGCATATTCTATAACTACAATTTCTTTGTTTGTAGCTTGAATAGTTGAAGTCAACAATTCTCGATAAAATTCTCCAAATTTTGACTCTATGTTTAGTGGTACATCAAAGTTACTAGGAATCACTACATTTTCATAATTACTAACTTCAGCACGACCAGTTTTACTCAAGAAATAAACGATGATATTTTGAGTATCCTCTGAATTAATTTTTCCTAATTGAAAAGGTAACATAATCTGAGGATAATTCTTAACAGTAAACTGAAGAGGTCTTAAATTTTGAAAACCTAGTTTTTCTTGTGCTTCTAAGTTAACCATTACCACAAAAAAGAAAAGTTTCTTATTAATATAAGGTTGCAGATATTTAGCAGCACCTCTAGGAATTTTATACTGATTTTTCCTTAACCAACTTTCCAAGGAATTAGACTCTGTTGCACTTAAAATAACAATATCATATTCTCCCACCGTGAAGCTTTCTATAACTCTTACGTTTTGGCGGGGAAGTCTAGCTCTACTTCCCCCACCTCTAGGACCACCTCCACGATCATGATTAAAAAAATCATATTCAACTAACCTTGGAGCAGTAAAATCATCTAAGCGTTGAAAAAGTTTTGGTGAAATAACTCTTACATCTTGCTTTTTTAGTACAACTGGTACTGGTAAAATTAGCGCAAACTCTTCAGGTTCCCCCTTGTAATCAAAAGCTAAACTGTAAGTTGTTTGATTGTCTTGATGAGCGATCGCCACTTGTGAGCGGTTATTAAACATTTCAGCATCAACTTTTGCCACAAAAAAGCCACAAAAACTTCTAACTTTTTTGACATCTATAGACATAGAAACTAATATTAAGCTTCCTACTATAGATAATTTGATAATTTTTTTTAGCCTGAGTTTTAAAAGCATACCATTCAATAATTAATAATTAATAATTAATTATTAATTATTACCTCTTCTTTTCAAGGAGAGGATTGATTCAAAGGAAAATTTTTTGGGTGCATCTCAATTAAACGATAAGTAATTGTACTCAAGAAATACGAATAAATAGGGTACGTCTCTTATGTGCAAAAATACTTTTTTCCTATATATTCCCTGTTGCCTGTTGACTTTCGGAGCTGTTGCCTAAAAGCGATAAATTTTTGGCTTTATTCACGCATTGAGATGCGCCCAATTTTTTCTTGTTTCTCCTTTAAAGTAGAGGCTTTAAGTTTTAATTATTCGGTAAAGAAATATAGGAATTTTCAAATTAGTAAGATACACAAGTTTCGGATATTAGAGAACAGGGAAAAACGACAAAAATAGAAATTAATATTCAGCTTCCAACTCTAGAGAATTTAGTGATTTTTTTCAGTGTGACTTAGCATAGCAATGTGCGCTGGCATATTTACAAATTACAAGAACTGTCCAATACCTAAAAATCTTATATTATCGGTTTTTTATTCCCCCTGTTGCTTTCCGGAGCTGTTGTCTGCGCACAGCGCTATATCAGTCAAGAAATATTAATTTAGCTTCACTCACTTTTGACATCAAACAGTCATAGTTTCCATCTCAATTTTTTTCTCTTCCAAAAATCAGGAAATATTCCAACTATTTTTTATCTCTCTAAAGATATAAACTAATACTCAGCTTCCAACTCTAGAGAATTTAGTGATTTTTTTCAGTATGACTTATACCATTTCTCCATGAAGTTGCGCTTAATAAAAGATAACATCTATTAGTAAAATTCAGGTCTTGGTAAGAATTATTAAGCGCATTGTTGCAGAAAAATAGTATTAGTAAAATATATCAGCCAAGAAAGATTAATAGGGTGCATCTCATAGCAAGCAAAAATACTTTTTTCCTATATATTCCCTGTTCCCAGATCCGGTGTTCCCTGTTCCCTAAAAGCGATAAATTTTTGGCTTTATTCACCCATTGAGATGCACCCGATTAATATGACTCCAAAGAATTTTTCCACTGAACAGTCATAGTTTCCATCTCAAATTTTTCCTCTCCCCAAAAGTCGGCAAATTTCAAGAGTATTTTTGATAAAATAACACCCGCTAAATCTTTTCAAGTTGCATAATTCCATATCCTAATATTCTTCATAAAGAAAATCCTGACTAAACCCAAGAAATGCTAAATCACACTTAACATTAACTACGATAATACTAAAATCTAGAACTCAAAACCTAGAAAAAACCCAACATGGTACAACTAACACCTAATCCTTCATTTAGTCTAACAATTCGCCTCGAAACTCCTAACCGCACCGGGATGTTGGCCAACGTCACCCAAGCCATCGCATCAGAAGGGGGAAATATAGGCCACATTGACATACTAGAGCAAAGTCGCCGAATTACACTCAGAGAAATTACAGTCGATGCTTATAGTACCGAACACGCCGAGAAAATTGTCCAAGCGATTAAAGCATTAACAGAAATCAAAGTAGTTGATGTCTACGACCGCACCTTCAATTTACATCGTGGTGGTAAAATAACAGTCCAAGGTAAAATACCATTAAAGTCTCAATCTGACCTATCAATGGCCTATACCCCAGGAGTAGGCAGAATATCCAAAGCAATTGCAGAAGACCCCGAACAAATCTATAAACTCACTATTAAACAAAATACAGTTGCCATTGTTACAGATGGTAGTGCAGTTTTAGGATTAGGTAATCTAGGTCCAGGAGGAGCTTTACCAGTAATGGAAGGTAAGGCAATGCTATTTAAAGAATTTGCTGGAGTAGATGCTTTTCCAGTCTGTCTCGCTACTCAAGACACTGATGCTATTGTCGAAACAGTTAAAAATATTGCTCCTGTATTTGGAGGAGTAAACTTAGAAGATATTGCTGCCCCTCGTTGTTTTGAAATAGAAGCCAAACTACGCCAAATATTAGACATTCCAGTATTTCACGATGACCAACACGGTACTGCAATAGTTAGTTTAGCTGCGTTGATTAATGCTTTAAAGTTGGTCAAAAAATCTATAGAAGATATTCGTATTGTGATTAATGGAGCTGGTGCTGCAGGAATAGCGGTCGCTCGTTTGTTACGCAAAGCAGGGACCAATAAAATTTGGTTATGTGACTCTAAAGGTATAGTATCAAAAGGCCGTACAGGTTTAAACCCAGAAAAACAAGAATTTGCTGTTGAGTCTTCAGGTACTCTAGCAGATGCTTTGGTAGATGCTGATGTCTTTTTAGGTGTGAGTGTTCCAGGGGTTGTTACCCCAGAAATGGTGCGCTCTATGGCCAAAGACCCTATAGTATTTGCTATGGCTAATCCTATTCCAGAAATACAGCCAGAGTTAGTTACAGGAGATGTAGCAGTTATGGCCACAGGTCGCAGTGATTACCCAAATCAAATTAATAATGTTTTGGCATTTCCCGGCATATTTCGGGGTGCCTTAGATTGTCGGGCCACTACTCTCACATCTACAATGTATTTAGAAGCTGCTAGAGCGATCGCCTCATTAGTCAAAGCTTCAGACCTAGACAAAGAACATATTATTCCTTCGGTCTTTGATACTAGGGTTGCTACTGCTGTTGCCAGTGCAGTGGCCCACGCAGCTCGCCAAGAAGGAGTCACCATTTAGGGTTTGCTGAAAAAAGCAGAGTGTGGGAAGGGTGGGAAGTGTGGGGAGGGTGGGGAAAAAGAGAAAGTAGAATTTTCCCTACCGCGTCAGTCGTCTCCTTAATTCATTTAACCCACATTCCGCACTTCAATTTGTAACATGAACATTAGTATAAAATCCGTAGCTTGCTTAAGTATTTATACGGTATAACCTACATTCCGCACGACAAAATGTAGCAACTGAAGAAGGAGTCAGGAGACAGGAGACAGGAGACAGAATTTTAGAAGAAAATCATAGCTGCCGTGATTGAGTAATCATGTATAGCAAGTACTTATCTTAATATTTAACTGAATCCTTGACTCCTATTGACCACTATAATTTACTTCTTATCTTACTTTGAACTTTTGACTTTTGACTTATTAATTTCTACTACCTTTTCAACCCACAAATTGAAGCACAAGAACGACTAGCTTGCTTTCATTAATGGATAATTTATAATTGATAATTACCTCTGGTTAAAATCTTTCTTGATTGAATATAAGGAAATATTATTTCTTCTCTTGGTCTCATGGATATGGTTAGGAAACCCATCCATCCCATCCTACGGAATGCTCCGCAAACGACCACTTTTTTCCCCTTAAAAGGGGAGGCTTTAAACCAGAATTATTTAATTATTAATTAGTTAATTATTCGGTAAACGTAATGAAGCTGATGGTTGATAGCTGACCGCTGAATCCTTACAAAAATATAGAATATAAAAAAACAAGTAAATCATCAATGGCAACTACAAAATATATCCGCCGGAAAACTCGCAAAGTTCCAATATTTGAAAGAATAATGGCAATTTTAGCCCTAGTCAATTTTATTCTAGTGCTATTTAACATGACCTATATTACCTTTCGTGATTTTTATTTTGAAAAAGTCCCAGTACTCACAAAAAAATATGACTCTATTAAAGGAATTAAACCTAACAGAGATACAGAAAACTACTTAACCCACTTTCAAGATTTGAAAAATAACATTTCTCAAGGTGCTGATTCTTTAATAGTACAAGAAGAATTGGCAAAATTACGAGAACTTAGTATAGAAATGATCGATCAAAATCCTTTTGAAGCTGCCAACAAAAGCGGTTCTTTAGAAAAAATAAAAAATCGAATAAGGGATAGAATTCCTAATCCAGAAGATTCTGCAAAAGAATCATTTCAAACCTTCTGGAGTCAAGAATACTTAACAGAAAATGAATTGATTGAAGAACTAAAATGGTTTGAAACAGAAATTAAACCAATAATTGCTAAAAATTATTATCGTGGCATCGGTGAAAGTGGAGGACTAGCTGATTATTTTGGCATAATTGACTTACCATTCATCATCATATTTGGTATTGAATTTCTAGCCAGAACATTTTTAATTAGTCGCCGTTATCCTAGCGTCAACTGGCCAGAAGCAACCCTATGGCGTTGGTATGATATTTTTTTACTATTACCATTTCTACAGATTTTACGAATAATTCCTGTAACAATTCGCCTCAATGATGCTCAAATTATAGACCTAGAAACAATCAGGGCACAAGCTAGCCGAGGTTTTCTTGCTTCTATTGCTCAAGAATTAACAGAAGTAGTAATAATGCAAGTAATTAATCAGGTACAAAAAGATGTCAAAACAGGAGAATTAGCAAAGCAAATATTTTCCTCTCAAGAAAAAACTTATATCGATCTAAATAACATTAATGAAATTGAAGCGATCGCTACAAGATTAGTACAAGTAACTGTTTGCAAAGTCATACCTCAATTACAACCAGATATAGAAGCTCTAATCCGTTACAATGTAGAGAAAATAGTTGAAGAATCACCAGCTTTTCAGAGATTTCAGCAAATACCAGGAGTAGAAAACTTAGCAAATCAACTATCAGAAAGATTAGTCCAAGAATTATCCAATCTTGCTACTGAAGGACCCCAAAATGCTTATGAAATAATTAAAGTAGCAATGGCAGATCCAGTAGGAACAAAATTATCTAACCAGCTAGTTCAAAACTTCGGTAAAGCACTAAGTACAGAATTACAACAAGAGAACACATTAGAAGAACTTCAATCCTTAGTATCAGCCTTTCTCGAAGAAGTAAAAATTAATTATGTGATGCGAATGAGTGACGAAGATGTCGAAAAAATTTTAGAACAAACCAGACAATTACAGCTTAAAGCTAATCAAACTCAAAATAATATAGGCTAAAAAGTTAATTACAATCGGAGAAAAAAT
The DNA here is from genome assembly GCF_010692555.1 of Okeania sp. SIO3B5. GTDB lineage: Bacteria > Cyanobacteriota > Cyanobacteriia > Cyanobacteriales > Microcoleaceae > Okeania. Next base: position 11,567 of record NZ_JAAHHG010000115.1, read on the forward strand.
AAACTTGCTTCTCAAAAAAAAATATGATAAGCTGATTATTTTATAGTTTAATAGAGCTAATTTTAGCTAGAGCGTCGATTCATCTCACACCAAATTTTCAATTATGGTGTGAGATGAATCGACGGTAAATTAATGGGACATCGAGTACCATTAATTTACAAATTTTATGTAATGATAGACTCAAGCTGGTTTGAGTTAACAACCGCCAGTGACCAACCATGAAAGTCAAATAAGATATGGGGTTATATCCCATAAATCCTAGCAATTCGTTGGGAATGTAAAATCTGATGGCGGCGCTGCGGTGAGCAGCTTTTTTATGTGCAAAAAGGGCGGCGGGGCATCCCGTCCTTAAAGCACGCGCTTGTCCGATGCAATGGCAGGACTGCGAAACGAGAAGCCCACACTATACCGAATGGTTAGTGTGGGAGTATGTCACTAGGGAAAACCTATCCCAATTCTCAACTTGTAAGTCGCGCGTTGTCACCTAAGTGCAACGCCGGGATGAAAGCCAGAATATGCTATACTGACCAACACAGGGGGAGGACATCACCTCTGTATAAACGGCAACTCCTTGTGCGAGTTGAAGAATCCCGCGTTGTCGCAGTTGCGTAATATGGGGAGTATGTCAAGTTAATGTTAACAATTGTTAAGTGGGAGTGGGTAAAGCCCACTTTTTTTGTTGCGTTAGTCCTATGAGTCATCCATTAATACCACAAATTATTAAATTTGCTACCCCTATTGCCAAGTCCCTAGGATTGGAATTAGTAGGAGCAGTATTTCATACAAATCAGCATCCTCCAGTGCTGCGTTTGGACATTCGGAACCTTCATCAAGACACAGGTTTAGATGATTGTGAACGGATGAGCCATGCCATAGAAGAATCACTAGATGCAGCAAATATTATTTCTGAACCATATCTACTAGAAATATCCAGTCCTGGTATTTCTAAATTTTTGGATAATGACCGAGATTTTATTGCCTTTAAAGGGTTTAACGTAATTGTTAATACCTCCGAACCCTATAAAGGTAAAAATCAGTGGACAGGACAACTGGTTGGTCGCGATCTAACAGCAATTTACATTAACCAAAAAGGACGACAATTGACGATTCCACGCTCTCTAACTATGACTGTTGAATTACAAGAAGGAAATTCAAGAATTTAGAGTTTAGAATTTAGAATTTAGAATTACCTCTCCTTTAAAACGGATAGGATTGACTAATCATGAAAATTTTTATTTATTATCTCCTTAAAAGGGGGAGACTTTAAACCACAATATTTCGGTAATTAAATGACACTAGAACATATCAAATCACAAACTATTAATTAAGGTCTTAAATTGATTTTTTGATTGCTCGTCAGGCTTAAATATCAACAACCAAAATAAACAACTAAAAGGAATTTTAAATTCCCATAGTTTCATAACTGAATATCAAGTCAAAGATAACACTCTATACTTGTCCCTCTTTACTTGTTGTTTCAAATCTCAAAGTTTAAGCTCTCGAAAAAACAAAAAATACTTCACTTGAATACCTAAATTATTAATCTCCTAATCTCACAAGGATGAAAAAAAACTCGCTTCAAAGTACAAAAACTAAGAAAAATAGAGGATAAAAAATTATGTCAATGGTTAATTTGCCTGGACTTAAAGATATGATCGAAGGTATTAGTAAAGAGCGCAATTTACCAAAACAAGCAGTTCAAGCTGCTTTACGCGAAGCTCTACTAAAAGGATATGAACGCTACCGACGCACTCAACGTCTAGATGGAATTCATTTCACAGATGATTACTTTGAAAACTTTGAAGTAGAGTTGGATGTAGAAGAAGAAGGGTTTCGAGTCTTGGCCACTAAAACCATTGTTGAAGAAGTAACCAATCCAGATCATCAAATAGCTCTGCAAGAAGTTATAAAGGTAGCTCAAGAGGCCCAGTTAAATGATGCCGTATTCTTAGATGTCACACCAGAACAAAATGAATTTGGTCGTATGGCTGCTATCCAGACCAAACAAGTATTAGCTCAAAAACTACGGGACCAGCAGCGCAAGATGATTCAAGAAGAATTTCAAGATTTAGAAGGCGAAGTTCTTCAAGCAAAAGTCCTCAGATTTGAAAGACAATCAATTATCTTATCTGCAAGTAGTGGTTTTGGTAGGCCAGAAGTAGAAGCTGAACTACCTAAGCGAGAACAATTACCCAACGATAACTACCGTGCTAATGCCACATTCAAAGTTTATCTCAAGCGAGTATGTGAAGGCTCAACTCGTGGACCTCAGTTACTTGTATCCAGGGCTGATGCTGGTTTAGTAGTTTACTTATTTGCCAACGAAGTCCCAGAAATTGAAGATGAGATAGTGAGAATTGTAGCAGTGGCCAGAGAAGCAAATCCGCCATCCCGATATGTTGGCCCTCGGACTAAAATTGCAGTTGATACTCTAGAAAGAGATGTAGATCCTGTTGGAGCCTGCATTGGTGCTAGGGGATCGAGAATTCAGGTAGTTGTGAATGAACTGAGGGGAGAAAAAATAGATGTGATTCGCTGGTCTCCAGATCCTGCAACTTATATTGCCAATTCCCTTAGTCCAGCTAGAGTAGACGAAGTTCGTTTAATAGATCCAGAGGAAAGGAGAGCACATATTTTGGTATCTGAGGATCAACTTAGTTTGGCTATAGGTAAGGAAGGACAAAATGTACGTCTGGCCGCTCGCCTCACTGGCTGGAAAATTGATATTAAGGACACTGATAAATATGATCGTGCTGAAGAAGATAGCAAAATTGCAATTGAAGTTTCTCATCGGCAAGCGTTAGCTGAACAAGAAGAAGCTGAACAAGCATTAGCTGAACAAGCATTAGCTGAACAAGCATTAGCTGAACAAGAAGAAAACGATACTGAGGAATTAGAGTTAGAGAATACAGATTTTGAAGATTCAGATAATTATTCTGAAGTTGATGAAACTGAATATCCTGTGGAATTAACATAAATATTAGAGATTATCATTTCAGAGATAGAGTTAATTATTTACAATCAAAGTCATATTAGAGCTTTTAAGCACAATGTCATTTCAGTTAGCCTCTGGAGAAATTTTCCTATGGTCGTGCTGCGCAAACGTTAATAGTTAAAATTATTTCTTGCAGTATGGTTCTATACTTTATGAGTTTTGGTCTTATCTAAATACTGTAGAGGAAACCTTATGACCACTTTTTATTCCCTTTAAAGGAGAGTATTTTGACCTAATCTTTTACTAATTTTTAAGTAGGGCTTGCGCTCAAAAGTCTTATGGTGATAATAGGCAACAGGGAACAGCTCCGAAAGGCAACAGTTTAGACTATCTGCTACGGCCAAATTTTCGGCATTGCCAGGGGAAAAGTATTAGCATTTTGAGGCTAAAACAGCCAAAAACCTTGCACCCCCTCAGCAATATTTAACCCTGGAAGCCTTTACAGGTTTTGAGATAGTTATATCTATCTTTTTTCCCTTTTTTTCAATATTTACCCCTTCTTCCTTTTTCCCTCTTTCTTCTTTCTTACGGACGTTGCATGCAACGTCCCTACCATTTGTAACAAACATTTATCAAATGGGTATAATTGAGTAAAATTTTAATCAAACAAAAAGTTAAAATGAAGCCAAATTACCGTCGGTGTGTTAGTTGTAAAAAACTTGCTCCTAAAGAAGATTTTTTGCGAGTTGTTCGTCTTAAAAAATCTTCTACCATTAGATTAGATCAAGGAGAAGGACGTTCAGCTTACATTTGTCCACAAACAGAATGTTTTCAAATTGCTCGTAAAAAAAATAAATTAGGCCGTTCACTTAAAGCTTATGTATCACCAGAAATATATCAAGAATTATGGCAAAGATTGAAAAATTCTTCATCCAAAAACACAAAAGATGATGGCTGAAAATAATTCAACAAACCGTTGTAAAGTACAATAAAATAATATTTACATTATTTACAAATAAACTCTAAATTACTAGATAAATCGAATACCACAATTAATTTTTTCTATCTTCTCTAGCAGTTAAATATCTATAATTAGGGTTTGCTGAAAAAGTCTTTTTTAAGGAGTGGGGAACCCACCCCTAACCCCTCCCAGGAGGGGAGGAGGGGAAAAGGGGAGTAGGGGAGAATTTTTTTGCCCTACTATGCGCTAAAAATGCGCTCCAAGCATGAGCATGAAGAGCTGAAAACCATGTACTTTTTCAATACCTAAAAAGGCTAAAACCTTTATCTGGTAATTATTTGAGATTTAATCAGCAAGCCCTAATTAACATTAGGGAAGCATTCGGCAGGAAATGCTTACAAAATTATAAATCCTGCTAGAATAGATATTCTGAGGACAATCAATGTCTTAAGACACTTAAACCCACATTCCGCACGACAAAATGTAGCATAAAAATCTAAGTCAAAAGTCAAAAGTCAAAAGTCATGCATTAAGAAGAAAATTATAGTGGTCAATAAGAGTCAACGATTCAATAAGTATTTATGCTTAATATTTAACTAAGAATTTGACTCTTGATCGAGATAAATGAAGATAATTTGTATAGTATAAATACTTAAACAGCCTCACAATTTTATACTAATTTTCATGTTACAAATTGAAGTGCGGAATGTAGGCTTAAATCATGATTGAATTCAATATATCTATTAAAATATCTATTAAAGTAAAACCCTTGACTGAAGTCCCATAAAGATTATATGTATAAAAAATAACAAACTTAAACTGGAGGAATAAATACAATTGCCTGAAACTTACACTTAATATGTATAATTTTCAACCTATACCAAAAGATCGAGTCTAGTTAATAAATGGAGCAACTATACTTTCAGGTAACTACTCTGAAATATTCATTTATCCAATCTAAATAACCATGGGTTTTAACTAAAATATAAACTTAATCGAGACATTAGCTAAACAGTTCATAAACTCAAAACAGTAAAAATAAAAAAAAAGCATTCTAAGTAGCTAAACTGAGCCTAAAGCTAGTATGATTGTAGTGTAGTCTTTAAATAAACATTATGACAATGTAAAACTATAGACTTGTAAAGAGAGGGTAGAGTGGATGAACAACGGAAAAGTAAGAATTTACGAATTATCAAAGGAATTGAATTTGGATAACAAAGATATATTAGCAGTTTGTGAACAACTTAACATATCTGTGAAGAGTCACAGTAGTACTATTACAGAAGCAGAAGCAGAACTAATCCGCAAAAAAGCAGAAAGCTTACCCCACTCTCCCAGTAGGTCTTCTGTTCCAGAAAAAAGCAACTCTCAAAATCAAGAGTCAACTTCTAATCATAACGAGGGTAAAAAACAGCAGATATTAGAAATACGCAAACCAAAACCAAAATCATTAGAAGAAAGATCTAAATCTAAACTAAAAAATCAAAACCAAACCCAGAATAATAAAGTTCAATTAGTGGCAACTCCTCCAAAACCTCCAGCACCAGAAACATTAGACCGGCAAACTAAGTCCATCGGTAAGCCAAGGCCAAACCTGCCCCTCAAACTAGAGGGAGATAAAGGTCAATCTGTATCAGAAGTAGATAAAAAATCTACAGATACAGCTTTGAACGCATCATTAAAAAATACAGTCGAAACGGAAGTCCCGCAGTTAGTAGCACCACCTGTTAGACCAGCACCTCCTAGCACAAATCGCAATCTACAAAGTAGCCCCACAACAAAGCCTAATCAAAAAAATAGGAAAACAAAGCAGGAAGCAAAGAAAAGAAAAGATAGAGAAGAAAAACCTTCTCAAAAGCCTGCAATTGTTAATAAAAAAGAAAACAAAGATACTTCTCCAACAAAAAGTATCAAACCAGTTGTTCCAGGTCATGAAACTTCAACTTCCAGTCAGTCAAAGCAAAAACGAGATAGACCTACAGTTAAAGCAAAGCCAGTTCAAGAACTACAAAAACCTCAGCTAGCACCAAAACCAAAACTAAAAACACCATTTGATTCTTCTGTAAAAGAGACAGATATTGATTTAGATATAACAGAACAAAAAGAACCAGAAGAAAAAATAGTAGAAGAATTAGATTATAATGAGCTAGAAAAACCAAGACGAAAAATAATATCTCCAACTAAGCCTTCATCATCGAAATTAAAGAAAGGTCCAAATTGGGAAGAAGAAGAAGAAGATCCAAACGAAATTGCTCAGAAAAATACTAAAGCTGGTGCAAAAGCTAAACGTCTTCGTCCAAAACCACTCCTAGAAGAAGATGAAGAAGATTTAGAAGAAATTTTAAGCAAGCCAGAACCAGTAACAATGAGCTTATCTTTAGCTCGCCCACCAAAACCAAATAGTAGTTCTGGTAAAACTAAATCCAATTCTGGTAATAGCACTCCCAGCATCAAGAAGAAACCTAGTGCATCACAGCAATCTGTCAAGTCTGAAATTGCCGAACAAAATAAATCTGTTGAAGCTCAACCTGTAGAAAAGCTAGTAATTAACTCAAGCATGACAGTTCAAGAATTAGCAAAAGCTTTGGCAGTGCCAGAAACAGAGATTATTAAAAGACTATTTATCAAAGGCATTGCAGTCAACATTACAGAAAGCTTAGATATTGCCACCATAGAAATGGTTGCAGAAGAAGAAGGAATTCCTGTAGAAGCCCAAGAAGAACAATCAGCAGCTAAGAAAACTACTGAGATGCTGGAAGATGCCGACCTAGAGAAGCTTCAACGTCGTCCCCCAGTAGTAACAATTATGGGCCATGTCGATCATGGCAAAACCAGTCTTCTAGACTCAATCCGTGCAACTAAAGTAGCAGCAGGGGAAGCAGGTGGTATTACTCAACATATTGGAGCCTATCATGTAGATGTTGAACATGAAGGTCAGATGCAACAAGTAGTATTCTTAGATACTCCTGGTCACGAAGCTTTCACTGCAATGCGAGCAAGGGGAACAAGAGTTACAGATGTCGCAGTGCTAGTTGTGGCAGCAGATGATGGTGTACAACCACAAACTATAGAAGCTATCAGCCATGCGAAAGCTGCGGGAGTACCACTGATTGTAGCAATTAACAAGGTCGATAAAGAAGAAGCCAACCCAGATCGTGTTAAGCAAGAATTGATGGAACATGGCTTAGTTCCTGAAGAATGGGGTGGTGACGCTATTATGGTTCCAGTTAGTGCGCTCCAGAAACAGAATCTGGATAGTTTACTAGAAATGATTCTGTTAGTGTCGGAGGTAGAAGATTTACAAGCTAATCCAGAACGTTTGGCTAAAGGTACGATAATTGAAGCTCACTTAGATAAAGCGAGAGGACCAGTAGCTAGTTTATTAGTACAAAATGGGACTTTGAAAGTAGGAGATATTGTAGTTGCTGGTTCTGTCTACGGAAAAGTGCGGGCAATGATTGACGACCGAGGCCACCGGGTAGAAAAAGCAAGTCCATCTTTTGCAGTAGAAGTTCTTGGTCTTAGAGACGTGCCTCAAGCTGGTGATGAGTTTGATGTGTTTGAAAATGAAAAAGATGCTTCATCAATTGCTACAGATAGAGCAGATGCTCAAAGAGAATCTCGTATTATGCGTAGAACAACTCTTGGCGCTGTTTCAGCTCGTGCCCAAGCAGGAGAACTCAAAGAACTAAACTTGATACTAAAGGCAGATGTTCAAGGTTCTGTTGAGGCTATTGTTGCAGCTCTGCGACAACTACCTCAAAATGAAGTGCAGTTGAGGCTATTATTCTCTGGAGCTGGAGAGGTGACAGAAACAGATATTGACTTAGCAGCGGCTAGTGAAGCTGTGATTATTGGCTTTAATACAACGATGGCATCAGGAGCACGTCAAGCAGCGGATGCTGCAGGAGTGGATGTACGGGAATACAACGTCATATACAAACTCTTGGACGATATTCAAGGAGCAATGGAAGGTCTATTAGATCCTGAGCTAGTAGAGGAACCGTTAGGTGAAGTAGAAGTGCGTGCTGTCTTTAATATTAATCGTGGCGCTGTTGCAGGTTGTTATGTACTTTCTGGCAAAGTTATCCGTAACTGTAAGGTAAGAGTACGTCGTAAAGGAGAAGTTATTCACCAAGGTATACTGGACTCGCTAAGGCGTATTAAGGATGATGTAAAAGAAGTCAACGCAGGTTATGAATGTGGCATTAGTTTAGACAACTTTAGTTCCTGGGCTGAAGGTGATATAGTTGAAGGCTATCAAATGGTAACTAAGCGTCGGAAACTGTCCGTGTAAAATATTGTTGCTTGCTAAAGCGGAAGGAAGTTCTATATTTAATATCATGTCCGGATAATAGCGTGATAAAAAAACTTTATCCCTTCTCATCTTTTCTTCCCTTCTGCCTTTAGCATAGCAGCATAGCTGCCTTCCTTCCTCCAAAGTATACATTTTGTCCACAGTTGTCGATAAATGTCGAGGAAAATGCTGTCTAAAACTTAACAACTTCCAATCATCAGGCAAAAGTAATATTTCCTGAATGCAGCAACTCAAATTTTTAGCGGCTTAGTTGTATAAAGGCACATTAATTAAATTGTATATAGGGAATTTGTATGCAATATTCCTATGTCTGAGGAAAAGCAATTTTTATTACAGTTTTTTTTAATGAGATATGATATACCTAGCAAATAATTTGAGAAATAGGTAGGTATTAAAACTGTTTATCTTAAAATATTTGAATCAATTCAAAGATGATATCTAAAAGTCAAGATTTGATGACATATGTAGTCTTGTACTAATACCTAGTTTGTGAATAGTGAGCTATCTTTAAAGAAGTAGAAGCTAAAAATCTCAGCAACTTTATCACTAACTTAGGTAAGTATTATGAATAAATTTAATGTCACCTCTTGGAATAATAACTCAGCCAAAGTAATTACAAAAAATGAATCAGAATCTAGAATGTGGGATAGTTTGAAGCAGGCAATCGCTGTAAGTTCAGGTTTTCAGAGATGGCAATTAGAGCGTAAGATTAATGAAGGTCAGCAGACAAATCTATCCTTGGATCGGCAAGTTAGTATTTATTTACGGGAAACTCTAGAAACACTAGCTTATTAACAACAGTAGTCTATATTACAAATCTTCTTGTTCGTTTTTTTTCGTTTTTTACCGAAAAGCGACGTTGAAAGCCCCCGTGTTTTAACCTATCCATTATAAGCAAAATTCTTTACAAAAGTGTATAATGCCTATTATCAAAAGCTTACGAGCATTTTGTTGGTTTTATTGATTTGACAAATTGACTAACTTGTGTACTCCTAAAAGCTGTTTTTTGTCGTTGCGATCGCAACGACACTAGGAGCTTTCAGGCTCTAGTACATCAAATGATATTTTTGTCAAGTTTTATGTTAAGAAAGATGTTTATAAAGCATAGGTGTTTTAACCGGGGGATGAAAACAGTAGTTTTTGACTTGATGAAAGATAAGGTTTCATTCCTTGTTTCTTTCTCCTTCTGCTGTACCATAATTCTGAGAACAACTCAAATGACAAAACGCCTAGTTCTATATATATTTAGAACTAGGCGTTTTGCTTTTAAAAAAGGTTTTTTATATTTAGGGCCTTTATATTAGCTGACCCCACTTAGATATTTAAGGTCTTTATTTTTAGCTGACCTCAATTTATATTCATTCACTATTTGACAATAACTTTACAGGGATCGACGATTTCGTAATATTTTCTTTATTTTTTTGTATTTTTATGGCCAAATATATATCCATATTACAAAATTTAAACTTTTATTACTTAGACGAAGAGGATCGATTACTGGCCTGTTGCTCCCAACGAAATAGGACAATCATCAGGACTACAATTCCGACTTGTAAAGCAAAATTAGGGAAAGCAGAAGCAATATTTTGGCCGGCAATAATTTTTGCCAAAAAAATAAAAGCTCCGATGAAACCAGAAGCTCCGAAAGCTACATATATAAATAGCCGTAGTCCTCGATAAGGTTTATCCAGTTCACCTTTGAGGCGAGCATATTTTTCTGGGCTAAGTTTAGTTTGAGAGGATTTATTATTTGAGTTTGGAGTTGACATAGTATTTTAGATATAGCAATGAGCACTCAGGTATTTACAATGTCCAGTTCAAAGTGCAGTCTAGAAAAGGTGTACAAAAGATAATGTGTAAATATGCCAGCGCACATTGCTATACAAACTTGAAGAAGTTAGTAGGTCGGTATTAAAAATTATAGTTATGATCGGGCAGCAGGCGAAAGAGAAGCAGTTTTTGGGCGTTGGATATTTGCGGGATTAAAGATAAAGGGGTGTGGAGAGTGTGAAGGGCGTTACATAGAGTGCCCATTGGAATTATTGTCCATAAATTATTAACTAGGGTTTGCTGATTAATTATCGCGCGTATTGACTGATATTGGTTTGAGGCAATTTATGTCTGGAAAAAGTATGAGCTTTTCAGCAAGTATAGGTTAAAAAAGTGAGGATTTTCACGCCCTGCACGCAGCCGAAAAATCACTCTGACTATTATTTTGGCTACTGACTCTGTCATTCCAATTTATTCTACATCCTAACTAGGGCTTGCTTATTAAAGCTAAACGTCTTTACTGATATTGGTTTTAGCCTTTTTGGGTCTGAAATACCTTGGTTTTCAGCTGTTCATGCTCAAAAATTTACCATTTTAGGCGCATAGTTGGGCAAAAAAAAATTACTTTCCTGCTCCCCTACTCCCCTACTCCCTTTTTCCCCTCCACCGGAGGGGTTAGGGGTGGGTCCCTACTCCTTAAAAAAGACTTTTTCAGCAAGCCCTAACTACTCCCTACTCCCTACTCCCTACAAAGAGCAAAAAGACTTTTTCAGCAAACCCTAATTATTAATTATTAATTATTAATTATTAATTGTTGAATTACCTTTGTAGCAATAACAATATTGTCTGAAGTAAACCAACCACAATACCTAAAATACCTCCCAAATTAACAATAGCTTGCAACTCATTTTTGACAATTACATTGACTGCTACTTCTAATTCTTCAGGAGAAGTACCTTTAACACGATCAATAATTACTTGGTCAATATTTAAAATTGGAATTGCTTGAGCTACGATATTTTCTAAATCCCTTTCTAAATAACGTTCTAAAACCAAAGCTAATTCTTGACTCACTAACTCAAGAGAACTATTCATTATTGATGAAGCTTGTAAACGATTAATAATTAAATCGGCAATATGCTCCCAATCTATAGATAAACTTAAACCTTGAATTAAATCAGCACCACGCTCTCGCAAATATAAACGTACACTATCGCCCATAGTACTTCTTAACTGGCGTACTGTAGAAACAGGTAAATTTTGCATCGAAAGATTTTGTAACCATTCCTGAATTCTTTCTCTCACACCTAATGCTCTGATTAATTCTTTTAAGCGTTGATTCGTTAATTCTCTCTCATCTAAACAAAAAGTTCTTAATCTAATTAAAGTATTACGCAGCCCAAACAAATTAGCTACTACCCAATAAGTACCACTAGCCTTTTCGCGAAATCCTTCATCAATAATTGAAATATTTTGATCTGTTAGAAAATCAATTAAGGTCTGTCTTAATACATCTGGTGGTAGTACAACTTTAAGCAACCAATCTGATAGTTGAATTGCCTGCATTTCTGTTAGCTGAAACTCCAGTAATACTTGGTCAAAAATTTGGTTGAGTTGAGCTTCCAAAAAGTCTTCTCTTTTCGCCCAAACTTTGAGCAATCTTGGCAAGGATTGACCTAATAAATCCCGTAAAATATTTGCTAGAATTTTAGCAGTTTTTTTACTTGTATCGATTTTAAATTGTTCTAAAGACATTTGTAGCAGCCAGAGAATAGCTGCCTCCATTCGCTCCGTTTGTAACAAACGACGTGCTAAATTCTGCAACTCTGAAGGAGTTAACAAAGAACCCATTATCGTATCAGCAACTCGCTTTGCTAAACGTTCTTGGTTAGAAGGAATTAAGCCAGGAGTAAAGGGTAGCTTTCGCCTAAAAGCATAGTAAGGACGATAAGGGCGAAATAGCATCTTAATAGCTATATCATTAGTGAAATAGCCAATAATTCCACCTGCAATTGGTGGTACAAAATAAAGCCAGATATTAGACAACTTTAATTATTTCAGACTATCTACTTTCAAAAAAACTAATATAGCAATTCCCATACTGGTGAAGTACAAAATTTTAGGCTTGAGGGAACAGGGAACAGGGAATAGGGAACAGGGAACAGGGAATAAAAAGATAAGAAAGATAACTGTATCTCATGACCTTGGGAAATGCTATAACAATTATAAAATTATGAGACAGTGTTTTTGACTACTCCCCGCAGCTATTGCCGAGGGGATTCTAAGTTGATACTACGCAACAGGATAAATCCATGTTGCTTCGTTTTTTCTTAGCTGACCAAAGATATACTCTTTGGGGACAAGTCAAAGTACCCCTACACAGTCGGCTTAAGTAGGGGCGATTCGCGAATCGCCCCTACTGCTTTGCGGCTTACTTTTGTGATTATATTTGCAGCACCGTTACAGTCTGCATTAATTAACCAATTATTACTACTTCTATACAAACCACGCTTTATTATTTTTCCTGATGGTTTCCAATCATTGGGTTTTTCACCATAATTAGGTAGATCGTCACCATCTAAAAACGTAGGGGCGAATGGCCATTCGCCCCTACAAGTATAACTTTCTTCTGTTTCTATCAATATTATTCCATACTCTTCACACAACTGAGCTATTCTTTCTTTGAGTCTAGCTGTGGGAATTGGTACAAATTCTGAATTACTTTTTTTTCCTAATTCTATTTGATTTTTCTGACCTTTATTCCAACCAAATACAATTTTACCAATAGAATTTTTTAAACAATGATTAATGACTATTCTGGCTGCTTTATTAATACCATCACGAATTTGGCGGTTGCGCTTTTCTGTAATGGCAGCTAGTTTATTTGACCAAAATCCATTCGGTTGATTTTCTTTAATAGTTGATATCTGTTTGTTGTACCAACGATTCATTGATTTGAGATGTTTCCCATCTACAATTAAGCTTGTACCTACGTTAGATACACAGGTCAACCAATTATTTAAACCATGGTCTATCCCTAATACATTGTCTTGATTTAATTGAGGTTTAACTACTACTTCTTTTTCATAGACAAATTCTTGGGTAAAGCATCTATTTCTCGGTAATATTCTCAGTTCTTTAAGAGAAGCAAAATTGAGATTACTCGGCATAGGAATATAAAAGCAATCTAGACCAAACCAGCGCTTACAAGTATTGCCTAGTGGCACTCTAATTTGATTACCTTTAAGTTTTAATGCTTGAGCCGGGTAACTAACTGTAGCCATTCCTCCTTTTTTTCTGTATTTAGGAATCCTTGGTCTTTCTGAGATTTTTCCTGAACTATAGGCAATAATAAGACCAT
>NZ_JAAHHG010000116.1 GCF_010692555.1 Okeania sp. SIO3B5
CCCTACAGCTTTGCGGCTTACTTTCACAATTATATTTGCAGCCCCGTTAGAGTCTGCATTAATTAACCAATTATTACTACTTCTATACAAACCACGCTTTATTCTTTTCGGTGATGGTTTCCAATCATCGGGTTTCTCACCATAATTAGGCAGATAGTCACCATCTAAAAACGAAGCAATACTTGTATAACTTTCTTGGTGTTTCTATAAATATTATTCCATATTCATCGCACAACTGAGCTATTCTTTCTTTGAGTCTAGCTGTGGGAATTGGTACAAATTCTGAATTACTTTTTTTTCCTAATTTTATTTCATTTTTCTGACCTTTATTCCAACCAAAAACAATTGTACCAATAGAATTTTTGTGCGCAATGATTAATGACTATTCTGGCTGCTTTATTTATACCCAAATCGCATTTGGCGGTTACGCTTTTCTGTAATGGCAGCTAGTTTATTTGACCAAAATTCAGTTGGTTGATTTTCTTTGATAGTTGATACTTGTTTGTTGTACCAACCCACCCCTATCCCCTCCCGGGAGGGGAACCAAAGGGGTGGGTGTTTCCCATCTATAACCCGCGCTTGTTCCTACATTAGATACACAACTCAACCAATTATTTACACCATGATCTATTCCTAATACATTGTCTTGATTTAATTGAGGTTTAACTACTACTTCTTTTTCATAGACAAATTCTTGGGTAAAACATTTATTTATCGGTAATATCCTCAGCTCTTTAATAGAAGTAAAGTTAAGATTACTCGGCATAGGAATATAAAAGCAATCTAGACCAAACCAGCGCTTACAAGTATTACCTAGTGGCACTCTAATTTTATTACTTTTAAGTTTTAACGCTTGCTTGGGGTAACTAACTGTAGCTATTCCTCCTTTTTTTCTGTAGTTAGGAATCCTTGGTCTTTCTAAGATTTTTCCTTCACTATAGGCTTTTATTAGACCATAATAAGACCTAAATGATTCCGCTACAGTTCTCAATATTTGTTGTGCTGCTTGGGAATGTAGAACTTTATAGTGATTGTTCTTTTTGTATACCTTTTCTAAGTCATACTTGCCAATGCCTTTTTGAGACTTAAAATATAGTTGTCTGGCATAATATATTCCCATGTTAGTGAGCTTGTGAGACTGTTCACATAAGAATGTTAAGATAGCAATTAATTCGGGATTTTTACCTACTAAAACTTGCTGACAAGAGTACATTTGAAAGGAGGGCTGGACGGCTTACCCCTGAGTAATAATAACACAGGAGTACTTTAGTTGTCTACTCTAAACGACTCAGTTGTTTTCATCCCCCGGTTAAAACACGGGGCCTTCAACCTGGCTTTTCGGTAAAATAAAATACATCGGATTAAAATCCGACTCCTCGCCTTTCATCCATCGCTTAAGAGACGATGGCTTTCATGCTCCCGTGTTATTTAGGTAATAATTTTAATAGCATAGCTTAACCTTTATACTTACCACAATATGATATTTTTGAAAATAGTTATCGTCACAATTATGGTTTTTTAGTCCAATTAAATTCTCTTTTTTGATTCATCTACTGTTGCTGGGATCGAGCTATAGTTTGATTTTTTATTTTTTTTACCTCCCAAAAAAACGGATATATTTACGATAATAAAAATTACAGGATGTTTCATCTCAGCGAGGTACATCTGTAGGGGGGCAAGATACCCGTACCATATCGTTAATATTTGTACCTTATATACTACCTAATACCAAAATTTAAAAAGTTTGCTATATATCTTTTTAATTAGGAGATAGGGAGTAGTGAGATGGTCATTTCAGTTATCAGTTATCAGTTTTCATGGAATAGTTCTACATTAGATATGTCCAAAAAAGAGGCAGTAGGCAGTAGGCAGTAGGGGAAAATAATTGATAATTTCTCTGTAATAATTAATTTTACTTTTTATTATTGGAGATATCTATTATTTTTCATCTCTATGTCTATTGTGACTAATTTAGCTAGTGAAATAATTATTTTTTTACAGTTATATAGTTTTTCTGAAGATACGCGATCGCTACGTTCTTAATTTGTGACAATCAACTTTTAAATTAAAATTAGTAACATCAAAAAAAATATAAATCAAGTCTATTATACATAATTATTTAATTTTATGAAAAGCTTACAGCACTTTCGCTAATTGATGAACCACATTGCCATAACCAAAACCTTGTAGGGACGTTGTATACAACATCCCTACTGTGGTCTACCGAAATAAAAACTGCTGTAAAACTCAGACAACCCAATATTTTTCCTTCTTCCTTCTTTCTTCCTCCTTCTTCTGCTATATAGGGTTTGCTGATTAAATTTCAAATGATTGCCAGATAAAGGTTTTAGCCTTTTTAGATATTGAAAAAGTACATGGTTTTCAGCTCTTCATGCTCAAAAAGTTAGCATTTTTAGCGCATAGTTGGGCAAAAAAATTCTCCCCTACTCCCCTACTCCCCTTTTCCCCTCCACCGGAGGGGTTATATCATGTTCGGATAATCAGTTATAAAAAAACTTTATCCCTTTTAAGCCTTTCTTCCCTTCTGCCTTCCCCTCCTGGGAGCAGGGCTGTTTCAAAGTATTGTAGATTAACGATGAGCGAGAGAACGGAAGATAAAGGAATAGTAGAATAGTGAAATTTGCCAAAATTTGCTGAAAAATCGGCAAATAAGCGCCTTTAAGCTCTGAGAGAATATTTGGTTTAACGTCGCTTAAAAGCCTCTATCCCCGTGTCTGGTGTGTCCCCGCGTCCCCGTGTCTATCGAGAATGAAACAGCCCTGCCCTCCTGGGAGGGGTTAGGGGTGGGTTGCCTTCTGCCTTCCTTTCTCCAAAGTGTAAGTATTCAACCGAACATGATATTAGGGGTGGGTTCCCTACTCCTTAAAAAAGACTTTTTCAGCAAACCCTATATATATGCCAATCAGTGCAACAATAGTATTGATTCAGAATTAATATAGCAAGTTAATGGACATTATCGAATTTTTGCAATTGAGTGCAGGTGAATGGTTTTCCCAACGCACGATTCACAATTTAGTCTCCGGGGAATTGCAAGCAGGCAAATCAGAAGTAAATGTTGAGATACTAGAAAAAACAAACCCCAAAGTCATCAAGTTGTGCGAACAACATCAAATTGACCCAAGTTTAGATCAATTATTAGGAGTGCAGATTAACTGGAATGGTACTATCAACCGAGAGCAAATTAAAGATATAGGTGCAACAATGTTGATAGTTCTTCCTAATTCTGACGACCCCCAGCAAGGTAAATTATTGCAGGATAAAGGAGATGGTGAGAATACAAGTATCAGTGGTCGATACATTATGGGAGGTGATGATGTTTTAACATTTATTACTGAGTCGGAAGATTTATATGCAGAGGAACGTTTCTGGTATCTGATGCCTAATTTACGGTTACGCACCAGTGTAGTTAAAAGACCATTAGGTTTTACTTTAGCTTCTTTTTGCTCAGAAATTCGCCGAGTGAAAAAATAAACTGCATCGCATTGGTTGCTCGATCGCCAGAAAATATCTGCAACAAAAATTTGTCGGGTTGGCACTAAAATGGAGCAACTCTTGCATAGCAAAACTATAGTCATTTTAGTTTAGGTTGAGACGATAATTTCTTGCTGTGAAACGGTTTCAGCTAAAAAAGTGTCTCATTCTTATTTCAAACAACTATAGATGTCATATTTTATTTATAGGACTTACGCAACTGCAACGTATTTCTGTCATTGCGACCCACAGGGAAGCAATCTCAAATTCTAATTTTTCGTACCTTATGCGTAAGTCCTGATTTATATGAACTATAAAATTCACTATTAGCTAGAGATTAGTGGATTTTATATTTCTTGAAAAATGTAATAACTGGTTTAATTAACATTTACGGCGATAAATGAAACCCATTAAACCAATAAATGCTAAACCTAATAAAGAAGTAGTTTCAGGAACATCTGTAGGATTTTCAGTTGGAGTTGGAGCACGAAGACCAAAACCATTATTGCTTTGGTTTTTCTGAATAACTAGGGTACCAATTTCCTCAAGACTAGCGAGAGTAAAACTAACAGATGGATTACCAGGTACATTCATACCATCAATAGTATAAATTCCTGAGCTAAAATCAGAACTAGGTAAGTCTGTAGGAGAGAAAGGGGAATTACTTCTAACGCTAAAAGCTTCACTTAACCAATTAGTAGTAATTAGATTACCAGATGGGTCAAAAGCTTGTAAGATAAATTGTTCTTGACGTGTTGCACTTCCGTTATCTACATCTCCAAAGTTAAAATAAGTTCCTACAGGTAGTGGATTAGTAAGAAAGTCGAAAGTAGTTGTTCCTACAAATCCACTTCCTGTAGCACTTCCCGTAACATTAAATGTACCTACATTTCTCCAAGGTAAATCTGCACCTGTTCCTACCCAAGTTCCAGTCCAAGAACTATTTACAGGTGAAGTATAGATAGGTGCTTCAGAACAAGGAAAAGAAAGATTCGGTACAGGGAAAGGAATGATTGTATTAGTGCCTAATGCAGGAGGTAAAGGATTAGGGAAACTACACGTTGAACTACCAAAAGCTGGTTGAGCTATCAATGTTATTCCGAGTGGTAAGTATTTAATCCAGCTAGTATATTTAATCATAATTTTCAATGAAGGGTTGTTTGATTGCTACATGAAATAATGACATCGATTGATTTTACTAGGTTCCCAAAGAGAATTTGCTATGAAATAATGCTTTTAGGACTTACACAAAGACACTATATATAGCACCTACTAATTTAGATTGCTGGCGCAAAGCTCCGCTAACGCTATCAATTTTTAAGCGATTCATCAATCAAATGATTGTATTATTGCCTAATGTAAGAGGTAAAGGAGCAGGGAAGCTACACATTGAAATACCAAAAGCTGGTTGAGCTATCAATCTTATTCCTAGTTATTCCTAGTGGTAAGTATTTAATCCAGTTAGTATATTTACTCATATTTTCAATGAGAGACTGTTTGATTGGTATATGAAACAATGACATTGATTGATTTTATTATGTTCCTAAAGAGAATTTGCTATGAAATAATGTTTTTAGGACTTACGCAAAGACACTATATATAGCACCTACTAATTTAGGCGATCGCTGGCGCAAAGCTCCACTAACGCTATAAATTTTTAAGCGATTAATTAATCAAATGATTGTATTATTGCCTAATGTAGGAGGTAAAGGCTCAGGGAAACTACAAATTGAACTACCAAAAGCTGGTTGAGCTATCAATCTTATTCCTAGTTATTCCTACTGGTAAGTATTTAATCCAGTTAGTATCTTTACTCATATTTTCAATGAGAGACTGTTTGATTGGTATATGAAACAATGACATTGATTGATTTTATTATGTTCCCAAAGAGAATTTGCTATGAAATAATGTTTTTAGGACTTATATCATGTCCGGTTGAATAGTTACACTTTGGAGGAGGGAAGGAAGACGGCAGAAGGGAAAGAAAGGTTCCAAAGGATAAGGTTTTTTTATCACTAATTATCCGGACATGATATTACACAAAGACACTATATATAGCACCTACTAATTTAGAACGCTGGCGCAAAGCTCCGCTAACGCTATAGATTTTTAAGCGATCGCCTTAAGACAATTACTATTCAGGACTTATACCATTTCTCTGTAACAATGCACTTAATAATTCTTACCAAAACCTGAATTTTACTAATAGCTGTTATCTTTTATTAAGCGCAACTTCATGGAGAAATGGTATTATATCAAATCCGGTAGCATCGGTGTAATTAGATAGTTAATCTAGGAGTCAGGAGTCAGGAGTCAGGAGTCAGGAGAAAAGAGAATTTAGAAAGATTTGCTCTTTAGGTGAAGATGAAAATTTTTTTATACCGAACCCGAGCGGATTTGATATTACACATTAGGTACGAAAAAGTAGCGTTTGAGATTGCTTCCCTATGGATCGCAATGACGGAAATATGTTCTGCTGCGTAAGTGTTATATCATGTCCGGATAATCAGTGATAAAAACCTTTTTCCCTTCTAACCTTTTCTTCCCTTCTGCCTTCCCCTCCTGGGAGGGGTTAGGGGTGGGTTGCCTCCTGCCTTCCTCCAAAGTGTAAGTATTCAACCGGACATGATATTATGTCTATTTAACTCAATCTGGTTTGCTCTGATTCGATCGCGATGCTTGACTATTTTTGACAAATGCTTTTAGTTTAGTATAAAAATCGGTGTGTTTGATCTTAGACTGAGTTGTTTTTACTGGAAGTTGCTCTATCACATCTTGAGCTGTATTTTTTGAGCTTGCCTTGAAGGGGTTTGAAGATGGATCGACTGATGTAGATGTAGAAGACTCAGGAGGTTTTGACTCAGATAAAGGAGGTTTCTCTGCTGGTAAAGACTGAGTATCTATCTGAGATGTTAAATTTGTGAGAATATTTTTAGTAATAATATTTTGAAATTCAGAATTGAAATGATAAACAGGTTGACCACGACGTTCCCATAGTGTCAATATTTGCTCAACACAGACAGCTTTGTAACGTCCAAGATATAGTGCCTCAACCACTGCTAAGGAAAGCCACTCCATTTTATATTTATTGTGCCAACGAGTAATAAGTTGGTCAGAAGTCTCATCAGCGAGGTCAAAATCATATTTGTTTAATAGCGCCTCTGCTAAAGGAGATATTGATGACTGTTCTGTCATTGGCCTTTTATTTTTTACTAATAGATAGTACCATTTTTCTGAATTAATAAGAGTGGAGAATGGGAAACAAATAGAGTGAAAGAAGTTATCAATTTACTTGCTCATCTAAATAAGCAAGATTGATAATTAGTATCATATTGTCTCCTAATCAGCGTATTATCAATAAAATATAAGATTTTTGAATTTTGACTTATACGAAACGGATACAATTCTCCTTATCTTTATAAGTACCGATCTTTAATTTATATTTATTAGGTATTCAAGCAAACATAATATTAATTGCTGATTCCCGCCCAAAAAGTTAAATTACTCACATATAATATCATGTCCGGTTGAATACTTACGCTTTGGAGGAGGTAAGGCAGAAGGCAGCTATGCTGGAGGCAGAAGCGGTGCGACCCCGCGTCGGCGTCAGACGCAAGGGAATGCGCACTCCTGTGAGGAAAGAAAAGGTTAGAAGGGAAAAGGTTTTTTATCACTGATTATCGGGACATGATATAATACCACAAATATTAAAAGTTAAAAATATTTTTTTCTTTCACTCATACTATTTCACTTTATAGTCATTTAACTTTAGATTGAGACAAAGCTTTCTTACTCTGAGGAAGTTTCAGACGAAAAAATGTCTCATTTTTAAGTTAAAAAACTATAAATATATCATTTTATGGTCATTTAATTAGCTATAAAAAACTTTTTCTTCTCTGTTACCTATGGTATATTATTATGGAACTTTTTTTTCCTCCCTATTTCCTATTTCTTCATTGTAGCAATATTTTATGAAATTTCTATAAGTAAGAATCAATCAAGTTAAAACTGTAAGCATTCAGTTATTAGCTGTCAGCTATCAGCAACAAGATTCTCTTCTTAAGGACAGTGTTTAAATTAACAATTGACTTTAAGGGTAAGGGAGGCAATTTTTGTAGTAATATCATGTTCGGATAATCAGTTATATCAAATCCGGTTAAACAGCCATAGAATGGTTAAGTTAGGAGGAGTCAGGAGTCAGGAGTCAGGAGTCAGGAGGAGAAAGAATTACAAAGATGAGCATAGTTATGACGATTGAAGAATTTTTTTATGTCCAATTAAACGGATTTGATATTATAAATAAAATTTAATGACTGATAGTATCGACAGTACCAAAGAAATACTGAAATTATCTTTACTTTTCTCCAATATTTCCTCTTTTTCTCCTTTCTTCCCTCCTGACTCCTGACTCCTGACTCCTGACTCCTCACAACAGTTATTTATAAGTATTCAACCGAACATGATATAAGACAATTAATAAAGCTTTGATAGTAAACTAAAAGTAATAGCTGATAGCTGATTGCTGACGGCTGAGTGCTTACTTAAAACTTGCGCTCAATTTTCAAAGATTGACCGGGAGAAAGTTTTTTAATTTCAGTTGTTAAATCATGCCAAGGTTGTAATTGATTAACTTGAAAAGTACGACTCATTACAACATAAATAGAGGTCTGATCGGAACCAATAGCTGCGCTAATTACATCCCACCAAGATTTAGCAAAAAGTTCGTCTGTAATGTACCAAATTCCATCTTCATACTTAAAATGGCGAGTGAAATGGAAAGGTGCATCTTGCTTACCAGTAATCAGAATTTTTTGTAATATTTTCCGAATAAAATTAGGGAAAAAACGCCCAAAAGTTAACATGACAAACCTGAGAATGATTAACTTAATAGGTGACATTTGAGTTTGTTTCGCCCAACCCATATTACCAGAAATAACCAATTCATCCTGAGATATTTTTACATCATAATCATCACTTAAATGACTAACTGCATTTAAGGTTTTATTTCCTTTTTTTATTTGGAGTGATAAATGAGTATCAGAAACAACTAATTTTTGGTCGCGAAATAGCTTAAAAACACCACCTTTTTTCATACTTACATATAATTCTGTTCCTGGTCTACGTTTGATCAAAATTTGAGCTTCTTTTAACCAAAGACTAGCAATATCGCGATTCACATCAGCAGGTCTTTCTTGAATAAAATCTTGCCATGCTAATAAATAATTCCAGGTATGATGACCAATAATATGATCGTCAGCATAACAAGGAGCTAGACCATTTTTTAAGCCCACTAAAAATTGGTCGTTAATAGACAAAGCAGCGGGCAACCATTTACCTATTAATTCAAATCCATGGGGAAAAAAGTTATAGGTATTGCGACTAGAATATTCTCCACCGAAGGAACCATCAGGATGAATAAATTGAGCAGCTAATTCTACTGCTGTAGTAATAGAATTTTTGAGTTTTTCACTGGGGTTTAATTCATAAATTCTGGCTAAACAAGATATAGTTAAAGTATGATAACCAGGGTCAAAACCAGAGTATTCTGTAAACCATCCTTCCTCACTCTGCCAACTTAATAATCTTTCCAGACGATCTGCTTTAGTTGCCTCCCATTTTGAGGTTTCTAATAGTTTACTCAACAATTCTAAGGACAATACAATTAATGCTTCATGGTTAGCTAAATTACCACTTTCATAATGATTGACTAACCAATCTGCTCGTTTTTCAAAAAAGCTGAGTACTTCATAGTTATTTAATCCCAATATTTGATAACTTTCAATACTAGCTAATAAAGAAAAAGCTGTTGCTCCACTAGCTCTTTCAAAAGGGAAATAATCGTCACAAGAACCATCAGGATGAGCAGTGTGTGCAGCATATAATATGCCTGCTTCTGCCCATCTATATATCATTTCTTGCAAATAAAATTGATTATTAGGAATATCTAAGCTATAGGCTAAAGCTAAAGGTAAGACGAACTCTTGAGCCATGCCACTAGGAAAGTCTATAATTTTGTAATGCCAAAAATTGCGGTCGAAACAACCGTAGGTAGGACTATGATAATTGCGGTCTAGCAAGGTCAAAATTTTAGGAATTTGAGCAAGTGCTTCTCTGGCAAATAAATCTCTAATCTGTTCTTTTTTGGTATCACTTATAGTATTTTTATCCTCGGATAAATTAGACTCTATCTTTAATAGATCGGTTTGATTTATAACGGATGGTTTATCGTCTTGCATAGTTATATTTTTACTACTTTATATTGTGAATAATTTTCTCTACTTTATTTATTTGACTAAAAATTAATTTTAGATCTATTAAAATTTAGGTATTATTTTTTTACTGTATTTTACAAGTCGAATAGAAGCTAGACCGATAAAATATTTATTCTTCTTTATTATTCCTTTTTTTTCAATGTCAGCTATGGATTAACTATCGTCTTGCATATTTATATTTTTACTACTTTATATTGTGAATAATTATAATTTTCTGACTAAAAATTAATTGGATAATTCTTAAAAGTTAGCTCTCAAATATCAATTTTTTACTATACCTCACCAACCTAATAAAATCTACATTGAGATAGTATTTATTCCTCTTTCCTCTTCTCGAAGAATTAATAATTAAATAATTAAATAATTAAGGTTGAAAGCCTCCCCCTTTTAAGGGAAAAAAAATAAACTTTTTCCTTTTAGTCAATCCTCTCTCTAAAAGGGAGAGGTAATTATCCATTATCCATTATCCATTATCCATTAATGAACTCTTCCTTCTTTTGAAAATCTTGCTTTCGCATTCTTACTTGAATTTCTTCCATGATTCTACGATTTGCTGCCATTAAATCTGCGATTAAACCTAATAACCATAATTGAAAGCCTACTAAAATTAAAATTGTTGCTAAAATCAAAGTTGGAACCCTAGTTTTTTCATATCCACTAAAAAAGAAAAATAACCAACGGATAGCAGAAATTACCCCAAAACTAAATGGTATACTTCCTAACATTAGAAAAAAACGTAGGGGTTTGTAAAGCAAAAAAATTCTGAGGATAGTAAAGAGCGATCGCAACACATAGGAAGGGGTACTTCTTACCAGTCGAGAAGGTCGTAATACATTATTTGTTCTGATAGGAACTGATGTTATTGCCATACCTTTTTGCCCTGCTTGAATAATTGTTTCTAGGGTGTAAGTATAAGCATTAAAAACATTAAGTTGCATGGCAGCTTCTCGACTAAAAGCACGAAAACCACTAGGTGCATCAGGAATATTTGTATTGCTAGCTATTCTTACTACCCAACTACCTAATTTTTGTAGTAATTTTTTACTACGAGAAAAGTGTTTAGTTTGCCAAATTGGTCTTTCCCCAACTACAATTTCTGCCTGACTCCAAATAATAGGTTGAATTAAGTAGGGGATATCATCGGCACAATATTGATTATCAGCATCAGTATTTACAATAATATCTGCTCCTGCTTTGAGACTAGCTTCTAAACCTGCCATAAATGCTTTTGCTAAACCTTGGTTAGTGGGGAAACTCACAATATGGTCTACTCCATATTCTTTAGCAACTTCAACTGTTCGATCTTGACTACCGTCATTGATGATTAACCATTCGATCGTGTCTACTCCCGCTAACTTTCTGGGCAAAGCAGCAAGAGTTACTCCTAAAGACTCTTCTTCGTTGTAACAAGGAATTTGAATAATTAATTTTGTCA
This sequence comes from Okeania sp. SIO3B5, assembly GCF_010692555.1. Lineage (GTDB taxonomy): Bacteria > Cyanobacteriota > Cyanobacteriia > Cyanobacteriales > Microcoleaceae > Okeania. The sequence goes on from NZ_JAAHHG010000116.1 coordinate 11,200, forward strand.
TTAGATGGGTATTTCTCCTAGGGTGTCTCAAGAAATTTTAAAAAAAGCAGAAGGAAGAAGGAAGAAGGAAAAAGGAAAAAGGAAAAAGAAAAAAGCTTGCTTTGTCTGAGTTTTGAGCTTTTGATATGTCCGCGCCCTTTCCTTCGACTACTATATTAAGGAGGTCTCCTTTCTATTGCCTACTTCGAGCAAAGCTACCTTCAATAATTAATAATTAACAATTAATAATTAATAATTACCTGTTCTTATAAAGAAGAGGATTGGCTAAAAGGATTTTTTTTCTTCTCTTGGTCTCATGGATATGGCGCAGGTTTCCTCGCCATCCCACCCTCCGGGAAGCTCCGCTTTTTCCTAGGTCATGCTTCCCTACGGGATGCTGCGCAAACGCAAACATGTTGCGTAGCAAAACGACTGCTTTTTTCTCCATGAATGGAGAGGCTTTATACCTTAATTTTTTGGTAAAAGGTTGTTAAGAGCAACTGGCCATCAAATATAGTATTTTGAAATAGATTATCATCACTTTGTGTCTAAAGTATGAAATACTGTATCAATAGCGATAACTTTGATAATTTTGGCCAAATTGAGTATAGATTAGGCCACTTGCTCCACAAAAGTTATAAGGTATAGCAGAAGGAAAAATCTGGCGTTGTCTGATTTTTAAGCTTTTGATATATTCTCACCAACTCTTTCTTTGCTATAAACCAAAAATTAATCAACTTTATTAAGATTTTTTAGTTCCAAATTTCAAGTTTTACGGAAAAAATTTGTTATCAAAGGAAGTATACAGTAAGTAAGGTTAAATATTGAGTAATACCAAATTAATATAAAGTTGCATAGAACAATATTTTAATCAGGCGTTGCCTGTAAATTAAAGACAGACAAGTTAACAAATTTCATAATTATGTGCCACCTAACACCTAACACCTAATTCTATGCAGCCTCACATAAAATTGGTATAAAGTTAAATATTGAGATATAAAATTTTCCTGTTTAGGTGTGCCACTCCACTATATTAATGTTTAATCTTTTATTAAACACAGCTTAATCAAAAAATGATATTAGCAAAACTTTGAGTTCTTAAATTTATCTGAAAATGAGGAAATAAAAATGTATAGCGCTGTGCGCAGGCAACAGCTCCGGAAGGCAACAGGCAACAGCTCCGGAAGGCAACAGGCAACCCACCCCTAACCCCTCCCAGGAGGGGAATAAAAAACCGATAATATAAGGCTTTTAGCTATTGGACAGTTATTGTCATTTGTAAATATGCCAGCGCACATTGCTGTAGCTCTTTCTCTACAGCAAATCTTTATATACTTGATTATTTGTTGCCTGTTTCCTTCAAAGGTATAGCGCTACGCATTACGCATTAAGGTGTTTGACATGAATAGAAGCTGAAACCCTTTTGTATTCGCCTGTTGCCTGTTGCCTTGCGCGTAGCGCTATATGTTTACAAATCAAATCATGATGCTACAATAATAATTAATATAGCAATCAGGAATCAGTTGTGAGAATTGAGATGTTCCTTAAAAGTATAGAATATAGCAATTATTATATTCAGATGATACATTTTTTTCTTCTTCTCTGTTCCCTGTTCCCAAATCCGGTGTTCCCTAAAAGTTTTCAATATCTCACAACTCAAATCATATTGCTATATTTCAATTAGTTATAGCAGAAGGAAAAAGGAAAAACGAAGAAGGAAAAATCTGGCTTTGTCTAAGTTTTAAGCTTTTGATATTTCCGCGCCCTTTTCTTCGACTACTATAAAAATTTTTCATCAGGGTAAGCATTAATTTCAAATAGAAAAACAATATATCTACTAGATAAAGGTAATTGTGTCTATAAAAAAGCTCTGAGGAAAAAATCATGAATCAACAAAGTATCTCTAGTTATGTTGGTCTCGTTCAATCTTTATTGGTTTGTCCTAGTGGTAATGAAAATAAAATTTTGCAAGCTAATCAAAATTTGATAGACCATAAATTAGTTCAAGTAATGAAACAAATAGCACAAACGAACGACAAAATGGGTAAATTGAATGCTCAATGGTTGCAAAATTTGGCGACAATGTTAGAGACTAACTTAGATTATGCTTCCCAACCTATAGATCGGGAAATATATCGAAATTTCCTCATGCAAATTTTACAAGTAATTTCAGACAATGAAGGAAAACCTGAAGCGGTGTATTCTGTACTAGAATATAATCAAGATAAGCTGAATCAAAATTTCCTAACAGTGCTACGAACTTGGCCTGGAGAAAATTTCCCAAAAATGGAGCCTCAATTAGCACAAAATGTTGCTCTAGATATTGTTAATTTGAGTAACCTAATTTTACAGTTTCCTTTTGGTAATCAAAGTAATAACGTAGAAATAGCAATTGTAGGTTATGAAAAAGCTCTACAAGTTTTACCCCGTCAAAAATTTCCGGTAACTTGGGCAACTATCCAAAATAATTTGGGTACTAGCTACCACAAACGCACTGTCGGAAACTCAGAAGAAAATATCGAATTGGCGATCGCTTGCTACTGTCAAGCACTTCAAGTTAGGACTTACTCTACATTACCTGAAGCATGGGCAAGCACTCAGAATAATCTTGGTAATGCCTATCAACAACGTAGCATGGGGAAAAGAATAGAAAACTTAGAGAATGCGATTAATTGTTATCAGAAAGCTTTAAAAGTCAGAACTCTAGAACAGCTACCTCAAGAATGGGCAAGTATTCAAAATAATTTGGGTAGCGCTTACCATGATCGTATTGCAGGAGAGCAACAGAAAAATATTGAACAGGCGATCGCTTGTTATAATTTAGCTCTCAAAGTCCGTACTCGCGAACAGTTCCCTACAGACTGGGCAACTACTCAAAATAATCTGGGTAATGCTTATCTCGACAGGATAATAGGAGATAGACAAGATAATTTGGAACAGGCGATCGCTTGTTTTGTTAGAGCGCAAGAGGTTTATACTAAGGAAAGTTATCCTCTATATTGGGAAATGATTTTCAATAATTTAGGTATTGTTTACAATGAACAGAGGTTGAAAAAGGTAGGTTGATCCACAATTAATAATTAATAATTAATAATTAATAATTAACAATTACCTCTCCTTGAAAAAAAGAGGATTGACGCGGTAGGGAAAATTTTTATTTTTTCTCCTTTAAAGGAGAGGTTTTAAACCTTAATTATTCGGTAACGCATTATTAATTTAGTTGTTGTTGCGCTGTTGATTTTTTGAGTGTCTCAGTTGAGGTTTTAAACCTCTAAAATATTTCCTTTGACTTTTAACTTCTTGTTGCGTTAAACTTAAATCACAATATAGCCTTTTTCACCCTGGTGAGGTACATAAAAGATCCCCCTAAATCCCCCTTAAAAAGGGGGACTTCCTGTTTCCCCCCTTGTCAAGGGGGGGTAGGGGGGATCTCCAGCACTTTACCTTACGCTTACTTAGAAATGCAATAGAGTTGTTGGGAAATAATTAAATAGTAATTCAGGAGATACAAATATGTCAGAAAATACTGGAGATAAAGTTGTTGATATCAATGAAAATTATGGTGTAGGTATTGGTGTAGGTACCAACAGTGGAAAAATTGACAACTTCAAGTCTGCTCATACAATTAATGAATTTCAGCAGCAAGATTTAGCAGAGGCAGCAAAAGATATTCAAGAAATACTAGAGCAACTAGATGAAACTTATCAATCGAATACAACGGCGGGTAGAATGAAAATTGCTACGGAAGTAATTACACAAATTGATAATAATCCAACTAAGGCAGAAAGAATATTTAATGCTATAAAAGCTGGTGGAGTTGCTGCTGTTGAACAATTACTTAATCATCCTGCTAGTAGTTTTATTATTGGAGCGTTGGAAGATTGGCAAAAGAATAAACAAATTAAATAAAATCAGGACTTACTCAAAAGATGAGATAAAATTATAGACCATTTGTAGGGGTTAACGGCCGTTAACTCTTACTATGTTTGGTGGTTATGCGTAAGTCCTAAAAATGCCAAATTCTAAATTAAAAGAGATGCAAATATGTCAGGAAATACTGGAGAGAAAAAGGTTGTTGATATCAATAAAAATTATGGTGTAGGTATTGGTGTAGGTGTCAATGAGGGAGAAATTGAAAACTTAAAGATTGCTAATACAATAAATGAAAATAATTATTTTGACACAAAAACAAAAGGACTGCCAAGGAAGGGGGAGCCAGCAGAATTTCCTAATAACCTGAAGAAAGTACGCACTGGTGCTGTCAAATTTGTCGGTAGAGATGGAGACCTCAAAACATTACATGACCAACTTCAGGAAAAGGAGCGAGTTTCCATCACAGCAGTAGTCACGGGGATGGCAGGAGTAGGCAAGACAGAATTGGCACTCCAGTACGCTCTCTTATCTAAAAAGGAATTGACTTATCCTGGTGGAATTTGCTGGATCGGGGTTCGGGAAAGGAGTGTTATAGAACAGTTATTAGATTTTGCCGAGACTCAACTAGGGCTATTTCCGGCAGAAGGTTGGACTTTGGAACAGTATCTTGACTACTGTTGGTCAAACTGGCAACCTGCGGGAGATGTGCTAATTATTTTGGATGATGTGGATAAGTATGAGGAAATTGCAGGTTATTTACCTCCACAGGAAAAGCGTTTCAAGTTGCTAATTACTACCCGCAGATATTGGTTGTCAGAATCTTTTGAAAATTTGCGTTTGGAAGTATTGGATGAGGGTGCTGCCTTGGAGTTATTGGAGGTGTTAATTGGTGAGTCTCGCGTGGCAGAGCAAAGAGAGGAAGCTAAACAACTCTGTGAGTGGTTGGGATATTTACCTTTGGGGTTGGAGTTGGTGGGGCGTTTTCTCAAGAGGCGTTCTGGGTGGAAGTTGGCAAGAATGATAGGGGAGTTGGAGAAACAAGCTTTAGATTTGCCTGCGCTACAGAAGCGATCGGGAGAAATGACAGCGAAAAGAGGAGTGAAAGCTGCTTTGGAATTAAGTTGGCAGGAGTTAGATGAGAGAGCAAGGTATTTGGGTTGTTTCTTGAGTATGTTTGCCTTAGCTCCTATACGTTGGAGTTTAGTGGAACAGTGTTTGTCTGGAGGTGAAACTCAGGAGGAAGAATTTATCAGCGCTTGGGAGGATGTGAGGGAAGATAGTTTGTTGGATTTAAACTTGATTCAACAGACTGCGGAGGAAACTTATCAATTACATCAATTGGTACGTCGATATTTCCTAGACAAGTTGGAGAAGATGGAAGAAGTCGATGAGTTGAGGTATCAGTTTTGTTGGGGTATTCTGGTGGAAGCAGAAAAAATTCCTGAGACTCCAGTAAAAGCAGAGATAGAAGAACTAACCTTGTCTATTCCTCACTTGGCTGAGACAGCAACTGAGATGCAACAGTCGGTTGGGGATGAAGATTTGGTCTGGCTGTTCGCCCGCCTTGGCAGATTTTATGCAGGTCAAGGGTTATATGGACTAGCCGAATCTTGGCATAAGCAATGCTTGGATATTACTCGCAGTCGTTTGGGAGTTGAGCATACTGATGTTGCCACCAGTATCAACAATCTGGCAAATCTCTACAACTTCCAAGGGCGATATACAGAAGCAGAACCTTTGTATTTAGAAGCACTGGAGATGAGAAAGCAATTGCTAGGCTCTTCACACCCATCTGTTGCCACCAGTATCAACAATCTGGCACAACTCTACAACTCCCAAGGGCGATACACAGAAGCAGAACCTTTGTTCCTAGAAGCATTGGAGATGTATAAGCAATTGCTAGGCTCTTCACATCCATCTGTTGCTACAAGTCTCAACAATCTGGCATTACTCTACAACTCCCAAGGGCGATACACAGAAGCAGAACCTTTGTACTTAGAAGCATTGGAGATAACAAAGCAATTGCTAGGCTCTTCACATCCTGATGTTGCCATGAGTCTCAACAATCTGGCAAGTCTCTACTCTAACCAAGGGCGATACACAGAAGCAGAACCTTTGTACTTAGAAGCATTGGAGATGAGAAAGCAATTGCTAGGCTCTTCACATCCTGATGTTGCCATGAGTCTCAACAATCTGGCACAATTATATTACTTTCAAGGGCAATACACAGAAGCAGAACCTTTGTATTTAGAAGCACTGGAGATGTATAAGCAATTGCTAGGCTCTTCACATCCTGATGTTGCCATGAGTCTCAACAATCTGGCAAGTCTCTACTCTAACCAAGGGCAATACACAGAAGCAGAACCTTTGTATTTAGAAGCACTGGAGATGTATAAGCAATTGCTAGGCTCTTCACATCCTGATGTTGCCATGAGTCTCAACAATCTGGCAAGTCTCTACTTTAACCAAAGGCGATACACAGAGACAGAACCTTTGTATTTAGAAGCACTGGGGATGTATAAGCAACTGCTAGGCTCTTCACATCCTGATGTTGCTACAAGTCTCAACAATCTGGCACAACTATACAACTCCCAAGGGCGATACACAGAAGCAGAACCTTTGTTTCTAGAAGCATTGGAGATAACAAAGCAACTGCTAGGCTCTTCACATCCTGATGTTGCCAGAAGTCTCAATAATCTGGCACTACTCTACTCTAACCAAAGGCGATACACAGAAGCAGAATTTTTGTTCTTGGAAGCTTTAGAAATTACAAAGCAACTGCTAGGAGAAGAGCATCCCAATACTCAAACTGTTCAGAGAAACTATCAATATTTTTTAAGCAAGTTCTCAGGGAAAACTGACAAGAGGAATTATCTGATGAAAGAAATTTGCAGACTATATCAGAAATGGAGAAATCATCTTGAGAAGATTATTGGAATTAGGTGATTTCAAATCAATTTTATCTGAGGTAAATAGGCGATTTTCAACCCTTCCCTCCTGACTCCTGATGAATAGGCGATCGCTCTGGTTTTCCCACTCTCTGGTTTTTTCCGCAAACCCTATTGTTGGGTTTCGTTCCTCAACCCAACCTACACTTGATGAAGAGATGATCGCTCTTTCCAACTATAGTTATGATATAATATAACAGTAAAAATAGCAGATAAAAACCCAATGATAGCTAACCAAAATCAATTCTATGTTTCTCCAGAAGACTATTTAGCAGGAGAGCGACAAAGTCCGATTAAACATGAGTATAGACAAGGCCAAATTTATGCAATGGTAGGGGCAAAGAAACCCCACGTTATTATTGCTAGTAATTTAGGCAGATTATTGGGCAATCATCTTCTGGATAATGACTGTATTGTACTTACTTCTGATATTAAAGTTCGACTAGAAGAAGCTAATTGTTATTATTATCCTGATGTGGTAGTAACTTGTGATGAACGGGATTTAAGTTCAACTGAAGACTTTATTCTTGATCCGTCTTTAATCATAGAAATTTTGTCTCCCAGCACAGCTAAATTTGATAGAGGAGGCAAATTTACCGATTATCAAACTGCTACAAGTTTACAAGAATATGTATTAGTTAATCAGTCTGAGATGAGCATAGAATGTTTTCGGAAAAATGAACAAGGAATTTGGATTTCTCAAACTTATAGCAGGGGAGAAACAGTTAATTTTGCCAGTGTAGATTTTAATTGCAAGATTGAATTAATCTATCAAAAAGTTCCTGGTATAGCCAAGATAGACAAGGATTAAAATCCTAAGCTAATGCTAAAGTCATCTCAAGATGACTGGATTATTTATCAAGAATATTTATCTGATGAAATGAGTTTGCAAATAATATCAGACATGGAGAAATCATCTTTAGAGAATAGTTGAAATGAGGTAATTTCAAATCAATTTTATTTGAGGGAAATAGGCGATCGCCAACTCTTCCCTCCTGACTTCTAATTCAGGGGCGATCTCCAACTCTTCCTAAATTCTCTTCCCTCCTGACCCCTGACTCCTGACTCCTAGTTCCCAAATAGGTTCTATAGACAGCAAAAAATTAAGCAGAACCCAGGCACTGCTTGTGGAACTCTCGTTTCCAAACCAAATATTTAACTACTTTACTTTTTTCCTTTCTTTTTCGATTTTCTCTTCTGACTTTTTGGCTTCTTAGCTTTTGCACGCTGCTGAACTACTTCTGGTGGCGGACCATAATCTCCATCACTAAAGTACACTCGCTCTACTATAGTTTTCGGCTCTACTTCAAGCCACAGCCTGGCACCTCCAGCTTGACTTGTATTTGGTTGATGGGGTTGATAAATTATTTCGCAAGAACCGTGAATTTTCAGAGCGTGGCAATAATCTTTTTTATCTCCCAGTTTCACAGCTACTGCTGCATATTTAGTTTTATGATCTCTGTTGTAGTCTATAGTTTTTCTTAGAACATGAACGATAGTCTTGGCTTTACGTTGAAATTTATTCCAAGTCCCTTGAGGACCGCGACGACCTGGTGTAATTTCTGGCATTCCCCGACGGTTCAGAGGAATTCTCCAAAATCTCCCGACTTTTTTAGCATCAACAACACGATTAGTATTCAGTAGAAATCGCAATCTACCTGTTGAAATATTTAGCAGAAAAGCTGCTTCTGTAGTACTAATGTATGAAATAGTCATAAGTATAACGTTATGGTTTTAAATTATATATTTTAATTATACTAGGTAATGTACCAAAAAAGTTAATAAGTGGTAAATTATCAGACTTTTAGGAATTTTTTGCACAAAAGCAGAAATTATGGTACTTAAAAACTTTTCATGAACTAAGGATTAAAATCCTAAGCTAATAGCTAAAGTCATCTGATTTTTTTTGTCAGTTTGGCGATCGCTCCCTAGTAGCTAGACACTGATTTGGCCACGGATATACGGATTATTTTTTGGAGTTAGTTTGGCGATCGCTCCCCATTGACAACTGATAACTGATAACTGAAATGACAATTATTCCCCTAAAAACACATCCTCATAAATTAAATCTATAGGATAACTCAAATTAACACTTTTCAACTCAATATTATTCCCTTCCAAATAAGAATAAAACTCCCATACTCCCTTTTCATTCAACCGAAAACATTCAACCATCATTTCATTAGCACTCACCAAAACATACTCTTTCAAAGTAGAAATGCGACGATGATTTTGAAATTTTTTTCCTCTGTCAAAAGATTCTGTTCCTGGAGATAAAACTTCAATAATTAAACAAGGATATTCGATTGCTTTTCTTGCCTTTTTATCTCGTTCATCACAACTAATCATTACATCAGGATAAAAAAATGGTCCTTGTTCAGATATTTCCACTTTTGCATCTGCCACTAAGACTTTACAACCTTTCCCGCGCAAATGATTTTTTAATGCTGTTGTCAGATTAGCAACAATTTCACTGTGGGGAATAGTACCCCCAGTCATGGCTATAATTTCACCGTCAATATATTCATATTTAATCGGTTGTTTTTCTTCCCATTCCAAATATTCTTGAGCGGTAATATATTGAGAATTTTTAATTGCAATCATAATTAATGGATAATGAAAACTCTATCTAATTAGAGATTCTTTTGATTAAACTATAGCTAATATTGTATAATACCATTTTGAAAAAAGAATGTTACGAATAATAAAAATCATAAATAAACTTTCAAATAAAGTATATTTGACGAAAAAGATAATTTAAAACATCAAAAATGGTATTAAATCTATCCCCATACGAATTCTGGATTCTGAATTCTGGATTCTAATAAATACCCTATCTATTTGTAGCAAACATTTATAAAATTGGTATAATATAATAGTAAAAATGGCAGAAGAAAACCTAATGATAGCTAACCAAAATCAATTCTATGTTTCTCCAGAAGACTATTTAGCAGGAGAGCGACAAAGTCCGATTAAACATGAGTATAGACGAGGCCAAATTTATGCAATGGTAGGGGCAAAGAAACCCCACATTCTTATTGCTAGTAATTTAGTAACAGAACTAAATATTCATCTGCGCGATAATGACTGTTTTGTACTTCCTTTGGATATTAAAGTTCGACTTGAAGTTGCTAACTGTTATTATTATCCTGATGTAGCAGTAACTTGTGATGAAAGAGATTTAAGTTCACCTGAAGATTTTATTCTTTATCCTTCTCTAATCATAGAAATTTTGTCTCCCAGCACAGCTAAATTTGATAGAGGAGGCAAATTTACTGATTATCAAACAGCTACAAGTTTACAAGAATATGTATTAGTTAGTCAGTCTGAGATGAGAGTAGAATGTTTTCGGAAAAATGAACAAGGAAATTGGATTTCTCAGACTTATAATAGGGGAGAAAAAGTTAATTTTGCTAGTGTAGATTTTAATTGCCAGATTGAATTAATCTATCGAAAAGTTCCTGGGATAGCCAAGATAGACAAGGATTAAAATCCTAAGCTAATAGCTAAACTCATTTGATTTTTTTTGTCAGTTTGGCGATATAGCTGCCGCTAGGCTTCGCCAACGCTCCCCATTGACAACTGATAACTGAAATTAGCGATCGCTCCCCATTGACACTATATTTATTTAAGGAATACTCAGGGAAATTTTTACTGCTTCTTGTACCAATACAAGAATTTCTGATGGTAAGTATCCTATTTTTTTGTGAAAAACTGAATTGCTAACTGTAGCAATTTTATCCGCCCTAATCAATGAAGTCTTTTTTAAACCTGTTTGTAAGAAATTAGGATTTTCTTCTGACATTAACACCCAAGTTTTTGGTAAATTACTGTTAGTAACTTTCGAGAATATACCTAAAATAATAGCTTCTTCTCTATGAACTGCTAAAATTAGTGCAGGTCTAACTTTTGTAGAAGTTAAATCGCTAAAAGGGAAGCGAACTAACCAAATTTCTTGAGGTTTAGGATTCGACATCGTAAATATCTTCCTCTGGTTCGTTCCACTCTGAAAAACCTGTTTCTGCTAGTTGCATCATGGTGAGAGTTTCTAATCTTTCCTCAAGTTCTTCTATAAGTGTTATTTGTTCTTGAATAGGTAACTGAAATATCAGAATTTTTATTTCTTCTATAGTCGGATTTTGAGTCATTTTTCAGGACAATTATTATTTTTAAATTATTAAACAGAAATAGACTTATTTAGATTTTAACATATTATTAACGATATAGCTGTCGCTAGGCTTCGCCAACGCTCCCGAGTAGCTAGACACTGATTATGCCACGGATATACGGATTATTTTTTGGAGTTAGTTTGGCGATATAGCTGCCGCTAGGCTTCGCCAACGCTACCCATTGACAACTGATAACTGATAACTAAAATTGGCGATCGCTATCTTAAAATTCCGGTGCCCAGACCTCAACTACAGGTAATTCCCACCCTGGCAACACTTCTGGAACTTCTAAAACATCTCCATCCCTAAGCACAATTTTCTCACTATTGGGGCGATAAACTTCCATTGTGCGAGTGCGGGGATCTACTAATATTCCGACTTTAGTGCCGTAAGTTAGAAACTCTTGAATTTTTTCTCGGAGTTTGGTTACAGAGTCGGTTCTAGATTTGATTTCAAAAATTAAGTCCGGTAAAATCTCTGCATAATTTTCCGTGGTTTGAGGTAAGCGATCGCTCCGAATAAAAGCAGCATCGGGGGCACGAACATCTGCATCTGCATTTGGTAAACGAAAACCTGCACTGGAACCTGTCACCCTGCCTAGTTTTTGAGGTCTAACCCAGTTGCGTAACTATGCGGCTATTTCTATTCCTACTTCTTCTGACTCTAAACCTGACAGACTCATAATGGTAATTTCTCCCCTGACTAATTCCATTTGATTGTCTGGGTTTTCGGTTGTTAATTTTTCTAGGTCTTTTATTGTTAGATTTGGCATCGTTACTCTTTCCTAAAATATTTTAATTGATAACTCTGTAGGGATGTTTATGCAACCTCCCTATTTCAACGGAAAATGGGTTTTATAAGGGCGAATGCCATTCGCCCCTACAAATTTAATCAACTGAAAACTTCCGCTCCAACTCTCGATATTTAGGCACTTCAATAATCTCTTCAAAATCTTGGAAAGAAACAATATCTGTCAAACCTGCCGTAGTTCCATTTTCAAATAATTGACGATAACAGTTCATCATTGCTTTAGTAGCAGAAAACAATCCCGACAAAGGATAAACCGCAATTTTAAAACCCATTTCTGCCAACTTCTCACCCGATAAAACCGGAGTTTTTCCACCCTCAATCATATTGGCAAATAAATATACATCCTTAAAAGCAGTACCGATCGCCTGCAAATCTTCTATCGACTGAGGCGCTTCAATAAAAACCACATCTGCACCAGCTTCAACACAAGCACGCCCCCGCTTAATAGCTTCATCCAAACCCAATGGCGCACGAGCATCTGTCCGAGCAATAATTACTAAACCACTATCACCGTTCTTAGAAACCTACGATTATCTACATAAATCTATGATTTTCTTGCTGATAATCTGTTCTATTCCTGCTTCAACCTGGCAACGTCGGCGTTATCCAGTCCGCAAGCTGTCACGGTCTAACTGACCGCCATAGCTAAATTTAACGCTGCATTCAAGTCTCGTTCGCGCTAGCGTTGCGGAGCAATCACAGCTAAAATTGCAGTGTTCGCAATTAAAAACGCGCTCTGATAAAAACAGAGACTCTTTAACAGTTCCACACCTACTGCAAGTTTTAGAACTAGGAAACCATCTATCAACGATGATTAACTCAGAACCATATAACTCACATTTGTACTCTAACTGCCTGCGAAACTCATAAAAACCCATATCAGCAACAGCCTTAGCTAGCTTGTGATTTGCGATCATTCCTGATACATTTAAGTCTTCTATTACTATCTGGCTGTGGTTTTTAGCCAAGTAAGTAGTTAGTTTGTGCAATGTATCTTTTCTAATGTTGGCTATTTTGCTATGTAGTTTAGCTATCTTGAGTTGAGCTTTTTTCCAATTAGATGAAAACTTGACTTTATGTCGATTCAGATATTGCAACCGAGAGAGTTTTGCTTCTAACTTTCTATAAGACTTTGCACCAACAAAAACTTCACCAGTGGATAAGGTAGCTAGAGATTTTACTCCTAAATCTACTCCAACTACATCTACTGACTTCTCAGTAATTTGAGGGCTAGTTTCTATCTTGAAACTAACAAACCATCTGTCAGCTTTTTTGCTAATAGTTACAGACTTAGGGGTAACATTATCTGGCAGTATTTCATAGGTTTTAATCCATCCAATCCGAGGTAATTTTATACGGTTAAAATCTACGGATATAGAACCATCTAAAGTAAAACTATCATCTCTACCCTTCTTCTTGAATTTAGGTTGATCAGACACTTTGCTAAAGCAACGTTTCCAAGCAACGGATAAATATCTCAAGGCATATTGAGGAGCTGTTTTTGACACTTCATAATACCAATAATTATTAGGTTTAACCATTGCTACTAAAAGTTTATGCAGGTCGATTGCAGTAGGAAATTTAAGTTTACTATCAGGATTATTTGAATTGTGATTAAGGATGTTTCTAGTCAACCATAGTCCCCAATTATAAGCATGACGGGCTACACCTGCGTGTTTAGCCAGTAACGTTTTTTGCCGATTTGTAGGGTGTAACTCAGTTTTGAATCCTAGTAGCATAAAATAAAGTATGGATAATCATAGATTGTAATA
>NZ_JAAHHG010000117.1 GCF_010692555.1 Okeania sp. SIO3B5
GGATTCCTACTGAGCCATAGCTCCTCGGCGGGTTGACGCTTTGCTTCGCATAGCTGTCGCTAACACAGGGTGCTGCTTCCTTGGCGGTAGTCTAACGCTTCCCTCCACGTCCGCGCACGAGTTTCCGTTAGCGAAGCTCCTCCGGAGGAGGCGTGCCCCCCGGCAACTAATAAAACTATAGCATATATTCAATTGACTTACAAATAAAATAAAAAGTCGCCCTACAAGGGCGAGGCTTTAAACCCAATTTTTCGGTAAATATGCCAGAGCTCACTGCTATAATTAAAAAAGTAAGTGTTGAGGAAACCGATATTATGAGCTTTCAAGTAAACGACTATGTAATGTTGATTGAGTATGAATGGATTGGAAAAATCTGTAGAATTATCAAACATACTAATCAAAAAGGTACTCGTCTTGAATATGTCTTGTCTAGTATTGATGATAACAAACCTTTTGTTTACAGCAGACACGAACAATTGATGCCTGTGTCTTTCGATCGCTTCTAATACCATTTCTCAAAAATTTTTCTACACTTTCTTAAGTAGGGGAGTAAGGGAGTGAGGGAGTGGGGGAGAGACAAACATCAGAATAATTAGCATTAACTGGCTAATAAGCTCGGAAATAAGTTATTAAACCTGTGTTAATTACTTGATAACTGAAGTTTCAGCCAAGTATAGCATTAATCCAACAGAAAAGAACGCTCACTTTGATGGCATTGTAAGTACGCGCCAGACAATAAAACCTGCAAATAAAACATAACCTGCTACTCCTACCCAGTCTTGCCAACTGCCAGATAATTGACTTTCCATAATTTAACTTCCTATTAGTTTTGACTTAGACTATCATAATTAGAGTTGTTGTAACAAATCTAGCTATAGCAAAGAACGAGTTGGTGTTTGACTTATGCTGTTAATGAACCTTAGACAAAGAAATGCTTTTCCTACTGTTCCCTGTTCCCTGTTCCCTGTTCCCTGTTCCCTGTTCCCTGCTATAATTAATCACTCAAAACTTGCAAAATATCGCCAACCGCTACACCCCCATCACTATCAACAGTTGCCAATACTCCTGTGTGAGCGTGACCAAATTTTTCTTTCAACACTGATAATAAAGGTATATCGCGATCGCCTGTTTCTGGATCGACCTCAATATTCATACACCGCCCAATTTTAGCAGTAACAGTAATTTTAGCATTACCCAAGCGTAACTGTTTTCCCACCAAGTCAAACTCAGACCAAGCATCCATGCCATCCACAACTACATTAGGGCGAAACCTCCGTATATCTAATATCTTCCCTGCCTTTTCTCCTAAATCATCCAGAGTTGCCTGACTAATAATAGAAATATGTACAATTTCGCGGTCGGGATAACGAGTTGTATTACCATTTCCCACTAACTGCACAGGAGCTTTTTGAGGATGACGCGCTCCTTTATTCGGTGTGAGAGTGTTCAAATAATCTGTGAAAAAAACACTAATGCGGTCGCGTTCCTCAGACAAACTTGTATTTGCCTTCAGCAACTCAACCCCCTGCCGTCGCACAGTTAAAAATTCAGTTGTTGAGTCAAAGTCACAATTCAAAGCAGCTAACCCAGGCCAGTCATTTTGTACTGCAAAATGCTTTTTACTCATCCAAGGTACAATTTCTGGTCTGGCAGTATCGTTATCAGAGTCGAGAAACATCAAAGCAAAAGCACGATCGCCTTTAATGCCATGTCCTGAAGTGAGGAAAAAATCCTGGCAATTTTTAGGAGTTAACCCTTTTATTGGGTGAATAAATAATTGTTTGACTGTTGCTAATTTCATGTTATACCAATTTTATAAATCTTTGCTATAAACAGTTAGGTTATTTCTTAGGAGTCAACCCACCCCTCGCCCCTCCCAGGAGGGGAACTCAGGAGTCGTATGGGAATAGCTTTAATACCATTTATTAGGTCGTAAGTTATCTTTGTAGTCAAAGGCACATCTCCTGGGCGTGTCTTTTAATTACCCTTATTATTTTTTCAAAATGATATTATCATACCAAGATAGGGAAATTAGAAAAAATTATATAGGAATAAGTTTATATCATTATGCGTTTCACTGTTACCTCAAACCTAGAATTTTTTACCTCACGCTTTTTGGAAATTACTATTGCTATATTACTAAAATATTCTATTACCGAATAATTAAGGTAAAAATCCTCTCCTTTAAAGGACAAACAAGAAAATATTTTCCTTTTATTCAATCCTCTTCCTTTTAGGGAGAGGTAATTATCAATTATCCATTATCAATTATCAATTATTGAATAAGACCTAAAAAAATTGAATCATAATTCTCATCGTTATTTACAAAAAGAGTGGAAATGCACTCAAGTAGGACTATTACTGTTTCCTATATTACCAACTATAGGTGCATTAACTCTAATTTTTGCTGTTATTAGCACCTGGCAACAAAAATGGCGCAACATTATTCGCCGTCCCCACAATATAGCCTTAGCTGGTCTTGCTTTCTGGTTAGCGATCGCTACATTTTTTGCATTAGACCGCCAGGAAGCATTTTTAGGGTTAGCTAATTTATTACCATTTTTTGGAGTATTTGCCGCCTTGAGTACTCTCATTCAAACTCCATCTCAACTGCAACGACTTTCTTGGGTAATGGTACTCTCTTCAGTGCCTGTAGTTATTTTAGGTTTCGGACAATTATTTTTGGATTGGTCTGGCCCCCTGAGTTTACAAATTATTTTAGGTTGGGTACTTGCACCACAAGGCAACCCTCCAGGGAGAATAGCTTCAGTATTTATGTACGCTAATATTCTAGCAATTTATTTGACGGTTGTATTTATTCTAGGGTTGGGGTTGTGGATTGAAAAATGGAAATTTTTATCTGGAAACAGGGTGACGACAGAGAGCGCACATCCAAACAGGAAAAGGAGTCGCTTCAATATTTTTCATGGTAAGTCGTCTCAAGAATTTGTTTTTTTAACAGTGGCAATAATTAGTAATGGCATTGCTTTGGTTTTGACAAATTCACGCAATGCTTGGGGGTTAGTGGTATTTGCTGGTCTTGCTTATGCTATTTATCTTGGTTGGCATTGGTTAGTATGGTTAGTAATGACAGCAGTTGCCACTGTCTTCGGAGCTGCTTTTGCCCCTGCACCTTTGCAAGAATGGTTACGAGTAATTGTTCCGGAATACTTTTGGGCACGACTCACAGATCGAGATTTTGACAGACCTGTTGCCATTCTACGCAGCACCCAATGGCAATTTGCTTGGAATATGACTTTAGAAAAGCCTTGGAGTGGTTGGGGTTTGCGGAATTTTACTCCTTTGTATGAAGCACAGATGGAAATGTGGCTTGGTCATCCTCATAATTTATTCTTGATGCTAACGGCAGAAACTGGAATTCCTGCTGCTTTATTTTTGTTTGTTTGGGTGGGTTGGATATTGGCAAAGGCAGTATTGTTGTTAATTAATTCGTCATCAATTTATTCCAGAGGAGACCGTTTTATATTTTTTAGTTATTTAGTGGCTTTTGCTGCTTGTACTATATTTAATATGTTTGATGTGAGTTTGTTTGATTTACGAGTTAATACCATAGGATGGTTACTTTTAGCTGCAATTTGTGGGTTAATTGGCAGAAGGAAGAAGTAAGAAGGAAGAAGGAAGAAGGAAAAAGTTATCATGCCCGGTTGAATAGTTTATATCATGTCCGGTAGCATCGGTATTGTATAGCAAAACCTACATTTTGATGTTATCATAATCATAGAATTTTTGGTCAAAATAACAAATCACTATGATACTAGAAGCAGTTTACGAACAAGGAGTGTTGCGGTTAACCCAACCTTTAAACTTACCAGAGGGAACGCGAGTCGAAATTACTCTTGTTAAAAGCGGAACAAATTTTCAACACCAAAAACCTGCCGATATTTTAGCAGCGATCGCGTCAGCGTTGCGGAGCAAATCGCTTCACTACCCCTAGAGGGAGAGCAAGATGAATTTTCAGGTAGAGACCACGATCAAATTCTTTATCCAGAGCAAGAGAGACAATGATTTTTGTAGATACAAGTGCTTGGTTTTCTAGTGTTGTTCCATCAGACTCGTGCTATCTAGCTGCTACTACAAGGTTAATCAAAGCTAGGGTATATCAATATATTAACTAGAAAATTTTCATCACTTTTTATTAACCATGAATACTATTGAAATTATTCAAGAATCAACTCCTAATCAATCTACAACTTATCGGGCAATTTGTGGAGAAAAACAAGCTTTAGGAATTTCTCCTGGTCAGGCATTAGATGAGTTAGAACAACAATTAACAAATCTAGAAACAAATACGTTAATTGTTATTCAGAGATTTGTGCCAGACAGATTTTTTTATCAGCCACAATATGAGAAATTTCAACAGTTAATTAATAGGCTTCACAAAAATCAGGATAATCAACAATTATTATCTAGGGAAGAACAACAAGAATTAGAGGAGTTAACTGCAGCAGAATTAGCAGCAGCAACGGAAAGAAGTAGGGAGATATGGGCAAATTTGAAAAATCAGGAAACCTAATTTGAAATGCCTGCTAGAGATTCTATTCATAATCTGGTTAAGCAAGCCATTATTAAAGATGGTTGGGAAATTACAGATGACCCCTATGTAATTTCTTATGGTGAAAGATTTTTGTTTATAGATTTAGCTGCTACGGGTCACGAGTTTAATAATGGAAATTTGATTGCTGCTAAACAAGGAAATTTCCAGCTTGCTCTTGAAATAAAGGAGTTTAGAGGTAATTCTCCAATAGTAGATTTAGAACAAGCTATTGGGCAGTATATTCTTTATCAATTGTTACTCAAAGAAGTTGACCCAGTTAGGGAAATTTATCTAGCTATTAGTAGCTTTACTTATAATAATATATTTAGTGAATCTATTGGTGAATTAGTAATTAATAATTTGCCTATGAAATTGTTGGTTGTAGATTTAGAAAAAGTGGAGGTTTTAGAATGGATACCCCAAAGACCTATAGAGAAATCGTCAAACAAGTAATTGGTAAATATGCTAAATTACGTCCTTCTCATGGAAATATTAGATTGGATACTGTTTTTGATGAACAGAGCGATCGCTATGCTCTGATGCAAGTGGGATGGAATAGAGGTAAGCGAGTCCGAGGAAATATTATTTATATTACTTTAGGAGAGGGAAAAGTTTATGTTGAATATGATGGTATAGAACACGGCATTACTCAAGATTTAATCGACCAAGGTATTCCTCAGAATAATATAATTTTAGGGCATTTATGGGAAATGAATGCTGAAAATTTTAGGGAAGTTGAGTCAAATTATTAGTAGCAGCAACGGAACGAGCTAAGGAGATATTAGCAAATTTGACAAATCACTAATTATAATTTTAATACTACAATAGTAGGGTTATTCTGAAAAAAATTATGACACAATTAATCAGAACTTCTCGGTTGAAAAAAAATAGAATATTTTCTAGAAATTCTATCTCTACTGAAGAAATTGATAGGTGTTCTTTGGTTAGATGCAGTACGAATAGTTATAGATAAAGGGGCGGGAATTTTAACTCTGGAAATTAAATAATTAGGTGATTTGAGATTCAGTGAAAGCTGGACGAAGTACACTTACGATCCCCCTAAATCCACCTTGAAAAGGGGGACTTTGAAGTTCCCCCCTTCTTAAGGGGGGTTAGGGGGGATCGAATATCTGTACCTCACAGATTAAAGAATTGCTATATAATTAGTATTAAGCATGGAGGAGCAACAGAAGCAGATAATCTTGCTTATGCTTGTACATTTTGTAATTGAAATAAGGGTAGTGATTTGGGTTCTATTTCTCAACAAACTGGTGAATTAGTGAGATTTTTAACCCTCGAATTGATAGTTGGAATAATCATTTTCAGCTTCAAGGAACAATGATTGAACCGATAACTCCTATAGGGGAGGTAATGGCTAGAATTTTAGGATTTAATGGTGGCGATCGCCTCTTAGAACGATAATTGTTAAGAAATATGGGCCAATATCCATCGGCAGTTATAATATTGTAGGTTGGGTGAAGCGAGAACGCCACCCAACAAAGACAAGGTAATTGTTGGGTTTCCTTTGCTCCGCAACGCTTACGCGAACGTCAACCCAACCTACAAAGTATAATTTTTTTATTATCAATTTAAACAATATAAAGCACTGATAACTGATAACTGATAACTGATAACTGAAATTGCATATCTTCCTGGAAACTAGAAATATAATAGATGAAAATTTATAGTTGTGAGGAAAGGGTTAAATTTATGGTTTCTCCTAAGAAATGGTTGTCTATTCTCAGTGTTAATAGTCTGATGTTATTTAATGTCAGTTTTCCTGTATTAATGTGGCCTAATATTGTCAATAGGGAAGAAGTTATTGCTCAGATAGATGCCAATGCTGAGGCAGAAAAATTATATGAACAGGGAGTTGAACTATATAACCAGGGTACAGCAGAGTCTTTCAGGGGAGCGATCGCCTTCTGGGAAAAAGCCCTACCATTATTTAGGAAAACTCGCAACCTCGGTAATGAAGCAGTTACACTTCTTAGTATTGGTCGTGTATATCATAACTTAGGAGAAATACAAAAGGGTCTCAATTACTACGAGCAAGCTTTACCTCTATTTCGGGAAGTTGACGATCGTCTTAGAGAAGCAAATACTCTCAATAATATTGGCACTGTCTACGATAGCTTAGGAGAAAAACAAACAGCACTTAATTACCTCGAACAAGCTTTACCTATATATCGGGAACTAGGTGATCGCGCTAGAGAAGCAGCCGCTCTTAATAATATTGGTGGTGTCTACAATGATTTAGGAAAAAAACAAAAAGCTCTCAATTACTACGAGCAAGCTTTACCTCTCAGACGGGAAGTAGAGGATCGTCGTGGGGAAGCAATTACTCTCAATAGTATCGGTCATATTTACAATAACTTAGGAGAAAAACAAAAGGCTCTCAATTATTACGAGCAAGCTTTACCTCTCAGACGGGAAGTAGGCGATCGCCGTGGGGAAGCAATTACTCTCAATAATATTGGTCGTGTTTACGATAACTTAGGAGAAAAACAGAAGGCTCTAAATTACTACGAGCAAGCTTTACCTCTGAGACAGGAAATAGGCGATCGCCGTGGGGAAGCAGTCACTATCAATAATATTGGTTATATCTATAATGACTTAGGAGAAACAGAAAAGGCTCTCAATTACTACGAGCAAGCTTTACTTCTATTCGAGCAAGTAGGCGATCGCCGCCGGGAAGGAATCGCTCTCAATAATATTGGTCATATTTTCCATAAATTGGGAGAAACACAAAAAGCTCTCAATTATTACCAGCAAGTATTATCTATCAATCAGCAAATAGCTTATCCGAGTGGGGAAGCGGGCAGTCTTAATAATATTGGCACTATCTACAATGAGTTAGGAGAAGCACAAAAAGCACTCAATTACTTCCAGCAAGCTTTACCTCTATTTCAGCAAGTAGGCGATCGGGGTGGGGAATCAAGCACTTTCAATAATATTGGCCTTGCTTATAATAACTTAGGAGAGAAACAAAAAGCTCTCAATTACTACGAGCAGGCTTTACCTCTAAAACAGCAAGTAGGCGATCGAGATGGGGAAGCAATTACTCTCTATAATATTGCTTCGCTCAAACGAGACCAAGGTAAGCTCCGAGAAAGTCTCACTTTTATAGAAAAATCCCTAGAAATAATTGAAGACCTCCGGACTAAGATCGTTGCTCAAAACCTCCGGACATCCTACTTTGCTACAGTTCAAAATTACTATCAATTCTACATCAATCTCCTCATGGAACTTCACAAACAAAACCCAGACGAAGGTTATGACAGAAAAGCATTAAGTGTCAGCGAACGTAGTCGCGCCAGAAGTTTACTAGACATTTTAGCAGAATCAGGAGCCGACATCAAAACCGGAGTAGCCCCCCAACTCATCGCCCAAGAAAAACAACTACTGCAAAAACTCAACACCTTAGATCAAGCACGACAACTTAACACTCCTGGATACAACTTCGACGAACTCAAACAACAAATTGAAACCCTCAGCAACGAACTCCAACAGTTAGAAGTAAAAATCAAACAAAATAGTCCTCGTTACGCCAATCTCAAATATCCAGAACCTCTGACTGCCTCAGAAATTCAACAACAAGTCATCGACAAAGATACCATACTTTTACAATATTCTCTGGGAGAAGAAGGCAGTTATTTATGGTTAGTAACTCCCACAGAAATTAGCAGTTATGAATTACCTAAAAAATCAGAAATAGAAACATTAGCCAGACAATTTCGAGAAGAAATAATATCCCTTTCCCCAGTGCCTGAAACCGGAAATAAATTAAGTGAAATATTATTATCGCCTGTAGCAAATAAACTAGAAAATAAACGATTATTAATAGTAGGAGATGGCATCTTACAGACCATTCCTTTTGCAGCATTACCTTTGACCTCTGGGAATGAGGGGGGTCAAGATTATCAACCCCTAATTGTCAACCATGAAATTGTCACCTTACCCTCATCTTCAAGTATTTCTATTCTCAGAGAACAAGTCGAAGGCAGAACCCCCGCTCCGAAAAAAGTAGCTGTTATTGCCGACCCAGTATTTGCAGATAACGACCCCAGATTTCAAATAGCTTCTCAACCAAAAAAAGAAACAGAAACTAATAATTTAACCGCAATGGCATTAACTCGTTCTCTAGAAGATTTTATCGGATCATCATTCAATCGTCTAGAAGCAACTCGTCAAGAAGCTGAAGCAATATTAGCATTAGTTCCTGATAATTTAAAACAACTATCATTAGACTTTGATGCCAATAGAGAAACCGCAATAAATCTCGATTTATCCCAATATCAAATAGTACATTTAGCTACCCACGGACTATTAAATGAAAGCCAGCCAGAATTATCAGGATTAGTGCTTTCTTTGTATGACGAAACTGGTAAAGGAAAACCAGGATTTTTACAATTAAACGATATATTTAACTTAGAAATGCCAGCAGAATTGGTAGTATTAAGTGCTTGTAAAACAGGAATAGGAGAAGAAATAAGAGGGGAAGGGTTAGTGACTTTAACTAGAGGATTTATGTATGCGGGAGCTAAACGAGTAGTCGTGAGTTTATGGAGTGTGGAAGATAATTCAACTTCTAAATTAATGCAAAATTATTATCAGAAAATATTAGAAACAGGTAAAAATCCTGTGGAGGCGATGAGAGAAACTCAGTTAGAAATGTTGAGTTCAGATAATTGGAAAGCACCTTATTATTGGGCACCATTTGTTGTGCAGGGTGAGTGGAGATAAAGTCAAAAGTTAAAAGTTAAAAGTCAAAAGTAAGAAGAAATAAAGTCAAAAGTCAAAAGTCAAAAGTCAAAAGTAAGAAGAAATAAAGTTAAAAGTTAAAAGTTAAAAGTTAAGAGTTAAAATTAATCTCTGACTGAGTTTGAACATTTATCAATGTAGGTTTGGTTGAGGTCGAAAACCCAACAAATTGCTTGCATAAACAACAACACCTAACAAAAATAGGTATCTGTTGGGGTGAAGTTATTCCTATAGCCTAATCCAGACTTGCCACGATAAAGTGCTATACTGATAACTGAAAAGGTGAATTAGTAATTAATAATTTACCTATGAAATTGTTGGTTGTAGATTTAGAAAAAGTGGAGGTTTTACAATGGATATCCCATAGAACACGGCATTACTCAAGATTTAATTGACCAAGGTATTCCTCAGAATAATATAATTTTAGGACATTTATGGGAAATGAATGCTGAAAATTTCGCGAATAGGGAACAGGGAACAGGGAGAAATAATTGATGATTTATGTGGATACATAGAATTTATAGTAAAAATAACAAATAAATATGATACTAGAAGCAGTTTATGAACAAGGAGTGTTGCGGTTAACCAAACCTCTAAATTTACCAGAGGGAACGCGAGTTGAAATTACTGTTGTTAAGAGTGGAACAAATTTTCAACAGAAAAAACCTGTCGATATTTTAGCAGCGATCGCTTCACTACCCCTAGAAGGAGAGCAGGATGAATTTTCAGGTAGAGACCACGATCTAATTCTTTATCTATAGCAAGATAGACAATGATTTTTGTAGATACAAGTGCTTGGTTTTTGAGCGTTGTTCCTTACTGGACTGTTTCAGCTAATTGAAGAGTTTCTTCTACACTTTTAGGTATTGGGAGGCTTTTACCTTCTTGGTGATATTCTTCTACTAATAGTTCTAACACTTCGCGAGCGTTTTCTACTGCCTCTTCATAAGAATTTCCGTGAGTATGAAATTTTTGAGAAGGAAATTCTGGCAAGTGAACCAGATAACAGTTATCTTCATCAGACCACAAAATAATGATGGTATAAGGTAATTTCATTCTTCTGACTCCTGTGTTTCAATGGTGTTTAACATTTCCAATTTACGATTAACCTCAACGGAACGAGCAAGGGAGATATTGGCAAGTTTGAGACATTTACGATCCCCCTAAATCCCCCGGACTTTTTGTTGGCTCCCCCCTTTGTAAGGGGGGCAGGGGGGGATCTAAAACTGTTAAAGAACTACTATACTAAAAGTTCTATGCTGATAACTGATAACTGATAACTGATGACTGATAACTGAAATTGCATATCTTCCCTGAAACTAGAAATATAATAGATGAAAATTTATAGTTGTTAGGAAAGGGTTAAATTTATGGTTTTTCCTAAGAAATGGTTATCTATTCTCAGTGTTAATAGTCTGATGTTATTTAATGTCAGTTTTCCTGTATTAATGTGGCCTAATATTGTCAATGGGGGAGAAGTTATTGCTCAGACAGACAAGAGTGCTGAGGCAGAAAGATTATTGAGTCAGGGACTTGAACTATTTAAGCAGGGTACAGCAGAATCTTTGAGGAGGGCGGTCGCTAAATTCAAAGAAGCACTACCATTATTAAAGAAAACGGGTAACCTGAATTGGGAAGCAGTTATACTTCTTAGTATTGGTCGTGTCTACGATAGCTTAGGAGAAAAACAAAAAGCACTCAATTACTACGAGCAAGCTTTACCTATATTTCAGCAAGTAGGCAATCAGGATGGAGAAGCAACCACTCTCAATAATATTGGTATTGTCTACAAGAACTTAGGAGAAAAACAAAAAGCTCTCAATTACTACCAGCAAGCATTAACCCTATTTGAGCAAGTAGACAACCGCCGTGGAAAAGCAGCCACTCTAACAGGTATTGGCAGTGTATACGATGATTTAGGAGAAAGGCAAAAAGCACTCAGTTACTATCAGCAAGCTTTACCTCTATCTCAGCAAGTAGGCGATCAGGATGGGGAAGCAACCACTCTCAATAATATTGGCTTTGTCTACTATAGCTTAGGAGAAAAACAAAAAGCACTTAAGTACTACCAAGAAGCTTTACCTCTATCTCAGCAAGTAGGCGATCGCCATGGGGAAGCAACCACTCTCATAGGTATTGGCAGTGTCTACTATAGCTTAGGAGAAAAACAAAAAGCTCTCAATTACTACCAGCAAGCTTTACCTTTATCTCAGGAAGTAGGTGATCAAAGTAGGGAAGCTTACACTCTCAATAATATTGGCACTGTCTACCACAGTTTAGGAGAAAAACAAAAAGCACTTAAGTACTACCAGCAAGCTTTACCTCTATTTCAGCAAGTAGGGGATCAAAGTAGGGAAGCAAGCACTTTCAATAATATTGGCGGTGTCTACCATAGTTTAGGAGAAAAACAAAAAGCACTTAAGTACTACCAGCAAGCTTTACCTATACTTCGGCAAGTAGGAGATCGTGGTGGAGAAGCAACTACTCTCAATAATATTGGCGGTGTCTACCATAGTTTAGGAGAAAAACAGAAAGCACTCAATTTTTTTAATCAAGCTTTACCTATACTTCGGCAAGTAAGAGATCGGGGTGTGGAAGCAACCACTCTCAATAATATTGGTTATGTCTACAATGACTTAGGAGAAAAACAAAAAGCACTCAATTACTACCAGCAAGCTTTACCTATACTTCAGCAAGTAGGTGATCGGGGTGGGGAAGCAACCACTCTCTCTAATATCGCTAGGCTCAAACGAAACGAAGGCAACTTCACCGAAAGCCTAACATTCATAGAAAAATCCATAGAAATAATTGAAGACCTCAGGACCAATATCGTTGCTCAAGACCTCCGGACATCCTACTTTGCCACAGTTCAAGATAAGTATCAATTCTACATCGACCTCCTAATGATACTCCACAAACAAAACCCCAATAAAGGCTACGATGTCAAAGCATTAAACGCCAGCGAACGCAGTCGCGCCAGAAGTCTACTAGACATCCTAGCAGAATCAGGAGCCGACATCAAAACTGGGGTAAACCCCCAACTCCTCGCTCAAGAAAAACAACTACTGCAAAAACTCAACACCTTAGATCAAGCACGACAACTCAACACCCCAGGGTACAACCTCGACGAACTCAAACAACAAATTGAAACCCTCAGCAACCAACTCCAACAATTAGAAGTCAAAATCAAACAAAGCAGTCCTCGTTACGCCAACCTCAAATATCCAGACCCCCTCACTGCTTCAGAAATTCAACAACAAGTTATCGACAAAGAAAGCATACTTTTACAATATTCTCTGGGAGAAGACCGTAGTTATTTATGGTTAGTAACTCCCACAGAAATTAGCAGTTATGAACTACCTTCAAGAGCGGAAATAGAAGAATTAGCTAAACAATTTAGAGAAGAAATAACCTCTCTTTCCCCAGTACCAGAAACGGGAAATAAATTAAGTGAAATATTATTGTCGCCTGTAGCAAATAAATTAGAAAATAAACGACTATTAATAGTAGGAGATGGAATATTACAGACGATTCCTTTTGCAGCTTTACCACTACCACAAAATCTAAATCAAACCAACTATCAACCCCTAATTGTCAACCATGAAATAGTCACCTTACCCTCAGCTTCAAGTATTGCTATTCTCAGAGAACAAGTCAAAGGCAGAACCCCGGCCCCGAAAAAAGTAGCCGTTTTTGCTGACCCAGTATTTGAAGATAACGACCCCCGGTTTCAAACAGCTTCTCAGACAAAAAATGAAACTGAAACTAAGGATTTAATTGCAATGGCATTAACCCGTTCTCTAGAAGATTTTCTAGGTGTATCATTCAATCGTCTAGAAGGAACTCGCCAAGAAGCTGAAGCAATATTAGCATTAGTTCCTGACAATTTAGAACAACTATCCTTAGACTTCGATGCTAATCGAGAAACCGCAATAAATCCCAGTTTATCCCAATATCAAATAGTACATTTAGCCACCCACGGATTATTAAATGAAACTCAACCAGAATTATCAGGATTAGTACTTTCTTTGTATGACAAAACTGGTAAAGGAAAACCAGGATTTTTACAATTAAACGATATATTTAACTTAGAAATGCCAGCAGAATTGGTAGTATTAAGTGCTTGTCAAACGGGAATCGGCGAAGAAATTAGAGGAGAAGGATTAGTCAGTTTAACTAGAGGATTTATGTATGCGGGAGCTAAACGAGTAGTAGTAAGTTTATGGAGTGTGGAGGATAATTCGACTGCTGAATTAATGAAAAATTATTATCAGAAAATGTTAGAAATAGATAAAAATCCTGTGGAGGCAATGAGGGAAACTCAGTTAGAAATGTTGAGTTCAGATAATTGGAAAGCACCTTATTATTGGGCACCATTTGTTGTTCAGGGAGAGTGGAAATGAAGTCAGAAGTTTGAAGTCAGAAGTCAAAAGTAAGAATAAATCAAGTTAAAAGTCAAAAGTCAAAAGTCAAAAGTAAGAATAAATCAAGTCAAAAGTCAAAAGTCAAAAGTAAGAATAAATCAAGTTAAAAGTCAAAAATCAAAAGTTAAAAGTTAAGAGTTAAAATTAATCTCTGACTGAATTTGAACATTTATCAATGTAGGTTGGGTTGAGGTCGGAAACCCAACAAATTGCTTGAATAAACAACAACACCTAACAAAAATAGGTATCTGTTGGGTTGCGCTCTCGCTTAACCCAACCTACTAGACTGACTGCATATTTTCCTTGAAACTGAAACTATAATATTATTGATTATATCAAGATGATGATGATGATAAAGCGTAGAAAATTTTGTCGTTATATTGCTCTGAGTTCAGCTTGTTTAGCTGGTGCTTTAGAGCAAAAATTAGCTCTTTCTACTACTGCCAATTTTTCCCTGACTAAATCATTTCATAACTGGGTAGTATTGTATTGGATGCCATACGATAACGATCTTGTACGTTTTGGTGAACCAATAATTAAAATGTTAACTCGTGGTACACAAAACTCAGAAGTTGCTGTAGTTGTTCAATCAGACTATTGGGGTGACAAAAAAATGCGCCGTCGTCTGCTGCTAAAAGGGACTACTAAAGAAATTAATATACAAGGAGAAGATAGTAGTGATGTATCTGCTTTTTCCGCTTATCTTGATTGGGCAAAGAAAAATTTTGAGGCAGAAAATTGGGCTATTATTATTGTAGGTCATGGTGGCAGGATTAACGAAGTTAGTCCTGATGACCACGGAGCAACTAATCAAACACGAACCTGGATGAGAGTAGACAAGTTAACTAATGTACTTAGCAATTTTAACCAAGGGGTTAATGGACGAGTCGAGCTACTTTTCTGGCAAAATTGCAACAAAGCTACACTAGAGGTTATGTATGAAGCAAGGAATTGTGCTAAGTATACTCTTGCTTCTCAACTGCTTCTAGGGGCTCCAAATTACTATTATGAGGGTTTTCTCAATCGTTTACAAGAGCCATCTGTTGGCGGACGTGAAGCAGCTATAGCTATTATGGATTCTGAAAGAGCTGATATGTATCATACTCTGACTCTGGTGGATAATGAAGAGGTTAAGCTGATTCCAGACAAACTCTCACGGTTACTTCAGTTGATTCTCAACAACAATTTGCTATCTGTCAGGCAATCAGAACTCTCAATTTTTCCCTATTTTGGCGAGCAGTGTTGTGATGCTCTTGTATTTCTTGGTTATCTCTCCAGTTTGAGCAAGAAAGGATATCTAGAGTTTACTGAGTTTACTAATTTTCTGCGTCAAAAGGTGATTACTTTCCATAAAATAGGGGGAGAACTTTATGGTGTAAGTCCTCGTGACAATACAAACTTAGAGAGATTATGTGGTCTGAGTTTATATCTTCCAGAAACTCAAAAGGACACTTCTCGCTATAGTTCACTTGCTTTATATCAAAAAGTTGATCTAGTCAACTTATACAGAAGGATAGTTAAAATTTAAAGGGTTGAAATTAATGAAAGCAATAGAAATAAAAGGAAAAATTGACGATAAGGGAAATCTAATTTTAGGCTTAGGTGCGTTACGCTATCGCTAACACACCCTACAGATTAATTTATCAAGTTGATGTTAGAATATTTCTAATAATCACTAAATAATTTAGCTAATGTTAATGAAAGCAATAGAAACTAACGGCAAAATTGATAAAAATGGCAATCTAATTTTAGAACATCCTCTAGAAATAGATACTCCTACAAATGTGCGAGTTATTATTCTTGTACCAGAAGATTCTGAAACTCAAGAAATACAAACTAATCAAACTAACGAAGCTAATTTTGAAAAAGCTATGAATGCTTATCAAAAAATTAGTGAAAAATATAAAAATGCTTTGCGAGAGTTAGCCAAATGAAAGAACCTATTTGGATAGACGAAATTATTGCTAAAGCTATTCATGCAGACCAAATTATTCAACATGGAGGAAGTCCAGGAATTAGAGATGAAAATTTACTTTCTGCCAGTTTAGCCAGACCTCGACATTTATTTACTTATAGTCAACCGAATTTATTTGAACTTGCAGCAGCTTACGGTTATAGTCTAGCTAAAAATCATCCGTTTATTGATGGAAATAAAAGAACAGCTTTTGCAGTTATGACAACTTTTTTATTGGTTAATAATTATATGCTAGAAGTTCCCGAATCAGAAGTTGTAAAAATGATGGAACAGCTAGCAAGTGGAGAAGAAAATCAAGAATCTTTAGGTAACTGGTTAGCAGAAAATTCTTTAGAAATTTAAGCATTAAAATAATATTTAGTTTAAATTACCGAATTATTAATTCTTAATTATTAATTATTAAATAATTCTGGTTTAAACCCTCCCCTTGATCGGGGAAAAAAGAAATAATATTTTATTATATTCAATCCTCTCGGTTTTAACCAGAAGTAATTATCAATTATCAATTATCAATTATCCATTAATGAAAGCATATTTCGGACAAATGATGTACAAGATGAATAGTGAAAATATTGTAGTGCGGGCATCTTGCCCGCGACGGGTGTACCTCATTAAAGTGGAATGCTGTATTTAGTTTAAATTAGTTGAAAATTTTAACAAAACCTAGAAATAAGGAATTATTTAAAATGTCTCCTATCTCCCGCCGTAACTTTTTCCAATTTGCTAGTTCAATACTTGCCACCCTTGGCATAAGTCAATTGAAATTTCTATCCCAAGCCGAAAATTATGGCAAAGTATTAGCTCAAAGTACTCCACGAAAACTTGCTCTATTAGTAGGAATTAATAAATATAAAAAATCCCCTTTAAGAGGTTGTGTAAATGATACAGAAATGCAACGTCATCTATTAATTCACCGCTTTGGTTTTAATCCAAAAGATATCTATATAATTACTGATGAACAAGCAACTCGCCAAGGTATTTTAGAAGCATTTGAAGAACATTTAATTAAACAAGCAAAACCAGGAGATGTGGCAGTTTTTCACTATTCCGGTCATGGTTCCCGCGTCAAAGATCCTAATCCTATTGTCAAAACTTCTTTGATGGATGGTAGTGGTTTAAGTGGTACATTAGTTCCGGTAGATAGTTCTTTGCCTCAAGGATATCCTAATGTTGGTGGTACTGTTAATGATATTATGGGGCATACTTTATTTTTACTTACTTCAGCTTTGAAGACAGATAACTTTACCGGAATTCTTGATAGTTGTTTTTCGGGAATAACTACTAGAGATTTTACAGTTCGTTCTCGTGCAGGAGGAGAAAAAATAGAAATTGTATCCCAAGAAAAAGTTTATCAAGAAAAATGGTTATCTCGCCTCAATATATCTGAGGAAGAATTTGTGAAAGGTTATCAAAGTGGTGTAGCAAAAGGAATTTTTTTTGCTTCTGCCAAACCACTTCAAACTGCTAAAGATGTGAAAATTCTTGATTTTCATGCTGGAATTTTTAGTTATTTATTCACACTATATTTATGGCAAGAAACAGCTACACCAGAAGAGGCGATCGCTTATGTTAATCGACAAATTCCTGCTAGGTTAAAACAGAATCCACTTTATGAAGTTAAGACAGGTACTAAATTAGATAGTCAAGCTATATATTTGACTGAAAATTCCAGTCCTGTTGCTAATGCAGTAGTTACAGAAATTAAGGGCGATAAAGCTCAAATTTGGTTAGGAGGGCTAGATGTCAAAAAAATCGCTGAATTAACAACAGGTGCTATATTTAATGTTGTAAATTCCAAAGAAAAATCTGCTGCTAAATTAATTTTTGAATCTCGTGATGGTTTATTAGGAACTGCAACAGTTAAAGGTAAAAGTATTGTTAAGCCTGGTTCTCTATTAGACCTCTCTGGAAAAGAGGGAGTAGGGAATAGGGGGAAATAATTGATGATTTATGCACGATAATTGATTTGATTTTTGATGCTCGCCAGATTTCTATTGCAAATTTAAAGGGTCGCTTCAACACACCCAATAAGGAGTCAGAAGTCAGGAGTAAACCCACCCCTAACCCCTCCCAGGAGGGGAAGTCAGGAGGGAGGAAAGAAGAAGAAAGAGAAAGTTTTTTGGTAGTTCTGCTCGCGTAATGGTATACAAGGAACAAGGGATACTTGGCACGGGAGCAAGATGCTCCCACTGCCATACCTCGTAACAAAAATAATGCAATGCACGACCATGACAATGCACCATCACCAGTCCTGCTCGTGTAATGGTATACAAGGAACAAGGGATGCTTGGCACGGGAGCAAGATGCTCCCACTGTTCTCGTAACAAAAATAATGCAATGCATGACCATTACAATACACCACCACCAGTTTTTTTTGTTCGCGTAAGCGGAACGGAGTTCTATCGCTAATTATCCGCACATGATATACAGCAAATTCCAAGTATATGAAGTACAGATATGAAAAATTAAATGTTCCCAGTGCGAGCATCTTGCTCGCTTCGGGGTGTACCTCACCAAGGTGGAACCTGCTGTAACTTCTGACCGTAATGAAGTGTGTCTTAAATTCTGAAGACGATGTGTGCGGAAATTATTCCGCACTAGAAAAGCACCGCAGGAAACCTCAGAATTACACACTCACTTCTAACTTCTAACTTCTAACTTCTAACTTTTGACTTTTGACTTTTGACTTTCCTAAGCTCCACCCCGTAACTTATCTAATACACTCCGGTCTTGTAAGGTTGAAGTATCCCCAGCAATTTCCTGACCTGCCGCCAGAGACCGTAACAACCTCCGCATAATCTTACCAGAACGAGTTTTAGGCAAATCCTCAGTAAAGCAAATCTCACCAGGACGAGCGATCGCTCCAATCTCCTGAACAACGTGCTGCTTCAACTCCTTCTCCAAAACCTCACTTGCTTCGCGATCGCCTTCTAAAGTCACAAAAGCCACAATCTCCTCACCCTTAACCTCATCAGGTTTACCAACAACTGCCGCCTCAGCAACAGCAGGGTGAGACACCAATGCCGACTCTACCTCCATAGTACCCAAACGATGACCAGCCACATTAATCACATCATCAACACGGCCCATCACCCAAAAATAACCATCCTCGTCTCTGTGAGCACCATCACCAGCAAAATAAATATATTCTCCACTCTTCGGACGTAAATATTCCCAATAAGTACGACGGAAACGGTCGTCATCTCCATAAACAGTCCGCATCATTCCCGGCCAAGGATGCTTAACCACCAAATAACCACCATTATTACCATCCACAGACTCACCTTCCTGATTAACAATATCAGCAATAATGCCAGGGAAAGGCAAAGTCGCCGAACCAGGTTTAGTCGAAGTAGCACCAGGTAAAGGAGTAATCATAAACCCACCAGTTTCAGTTTGCCACCAAGTATCAACTATCGGACAGCGATCGCCACCAATAACACGGTTATACCAAATCCAAGCTTCAGGGTTGATTGGTTCTCCCACTGTTCCTAACAACCGCAAAGAAGTAAGATTTCTAGAATTAGGATGATGTTCTCCCATTTTCATCAATGCTCGGATAGCAGTAGGAGCAGTATAGAAAATAGTAACGCCATATTTTTCTACCACATCCCACAGACAACCAGGATTAGAAGCTCTTGGCGCGCCTTCATACATCAGGCTAGTAGCACCATTGGAAAGAGGACCATAGACAATATAACTATGACCAGTAATCCAACCTACATCGGCAGTACACCAATATACATCTGTGTCTTGCAAGTCAAACGCCCATTTATTAGTGACATGAGTATAGAGGTTATAACCCCCTGTAGTGTGTACAACACCTTTAGGTTTGCCAGTGGTGCCACTGGTGTACAGAATAAATAGCATATCTTCACTATCCATCGGTTCCGCCGGACATTCCCCAGAAGCACCTTTTTGGACATCGTGCCACCAATGGTCGCGCCCAGGTTCCATATGAATTTGTTGGGCAGTGCGTTTAACCACTAGCACATTTTCCACAGTGGGGGCACCTGCGACTAGAGCTTTGTCTACTTGTTCTTTGAGAGGAACAATAGCATCTTTGCGCCAACCACCATCGGCAGTCACTACTAACTTAGCCTCAGCATCAACCAGTCTATCTTTGAGAGCTTCGGCGCTAAAACCCCCAAAAACAACAGTGTGGGGAGCGCCTATTCTTGCACAGGCCAACATAGCAATGGCTGCTTCGGGAATCATCGGCATATAAATACCCACGCGATCGCCTTTTTTCACTCCCAATTGTTTGAAAACGTTAGCCATCTGGCAAACTTCCCGATGCAGTTGGGCATAGGTAAGGGTACGAGAGTCTCCGGGTTCTCCTTCCCAGATGAGAGCTGCTTTGTTACGTCGCCAGGTGGTAAGATGACGGTCGAGACAGTTATAGGAAATGTTAATTTTGCCATTAACAAACCATTTAACAAAAGGTGGTTGCCAGTCGAGTACTTTGTCCCATTTCTGGAACCAGTCTAATTCTGTTTCAGCTAGTTCTGCCCAAAATCCTTCTGGGTCAGCCTTGGCCTTTTCGTAGAGTTGTTTATATTCTTCTATACTTTTGATATGTGCTTTTTGAGCAAATTCTGTAGGTGGGGGAAAAAGGCGTTTTTCTTGTAGGATTGATTCAATAGTCGGTTGTGACATTTTTTTATTAGTAGTAACTACAAATAGTTATCTCAACGTTGGTTGAAGACCCGCGCTCTCCTGCAGGGGAGGGTCGTATGGGAAAACCAATTAATGTTGCAGTTTTACATATAATATGCTATAATTTAGTTATTAAACAAGTAAACAGTAGATGGTCGAAAAAGCGTACAAATTTAGGTTCTACCCAACTCCAGAGCAAGAAAACTTGTTGCGGAGGACTTTGGGTTGTGTGCGCCTCATATACAACAAAGCTTTAGCGGCTAGAACTCAAGCTTGGTATGAAAACAAAGAACGAGTAGGGTATAAGCAAACTTCCACCATGCTTACCAACTGGAAAAAGCAGGAAGATTTAGATTTCCTCACAGAAGTTAGCAGTGTTCCATTACAGCAAGGTTTAAGACATCTACAAACAGCTTTTACCAACTTCTTTAGTGGATGTGCCAAATATCCCAACTTTAAGAAAAAGCGCGCCGGGTGGTAGTGCTGAATTTACAAAGTCCGCATTTAAGTGGAAAGATGGTCAAGTCTATCTAGCTAAATGTGGTGAACCATTACCGATCAGATGGAGTAGGCAAATACCCCAAAGCTGTGTACCAAGTACAATTACCGTAAAACTTGACCCCTCCGGCAGATGGTCAGTGTCTCTGAGAGTCAATGACCCTAGAGATTTAAAGCTGAACTCAGTAACCAAACAAGTTGGTATTGACGCGCGGAATTACCAGTTTAGTTACTACCAGTGATGGAGAAAAAGTTACTAACCCTAAAAATATAAACAAATTACACAAAAAACTGAGGTTAGCTCAAAAGTCTCTATCTAGGAAAACTAAAGGATCAAATAACTACCAAAAGGCTAGGCTGAAAGTAGCCAAGATATACGCAAAAATTAAAGATTCAAGGCTTGATTATACCCATAAGCTGACTACTCAACTAATCAGAGAAAACCAAACGATAGTGGTTGAGGATTTAGCAGTAAAGAATATGGTCAAGAATCACAACCCACCCCCATCCCCTCCCGGGAGGGGAGCAAGAGGGGTGGGTAGTGATGCCAGTTGGTCCGAATTAGTTAGGCAATTAGAATACAAAGCAGAATGGTATGGACGGAAATTAATCAAGATTGACAGATATTTCCCTTCTTCTAAGCGTTGCTCTAATTGTGGTCATATAGTGGAAAAATTGCCTCTAAATATTAGAGAGTGGGATTGTCCTGAATGTGCAGCTCACCATGACAGGGACATAAACGCTTCGATAAACATTTTGCGGATGGGAACCCGCGTCGGCGTCAGACGCAAGGGAACGCCCACGCTCGAAGGCTGCGGGACTCGCAGTGTCAGTCTGTGGAGCGCGCTTTTAGACCTGAAGGGAGTAAATCTCGGAAGGCGGGTGCTAAGAAACAGAAAGTCTCTAACAGTGATGCTAGGGAATCCCGGGCTGTCTCGCGTATAGCAGCGTCGGGAGGATGTCAATTTTTTTAAGCTCAGTTTCAGATTTGTAGGGGTTCAAGAATTTAGAATTTAGAATTTAGAATTTAGAATTTAGAATTACCTCTTCTTATAAATTGAAATAGCAGTCAGCACCTCAGCGGTCAGCCTATTGCGATCGCAAGGCTATGGAGAGGCTTTATACCTGAATTTTTCGGTAATACCCTTATGTCTTTTATCCAAGAATAGATACCATTTAGAAAGAAATTAGTCAATAGGTAATAGTATTTTAATCTCGATAGTAGAAATATTTTGAGCAGTTTTGAAGAAGAAGTCATAATACAGGAGCCATAAGTCAGGAGAGAAATTAGGATGGGAGTTAGAATATCAACCTATTTCTGTCAACTGGTAGAATATGGAGTATTTAACCCAATATCGGCAAAGACCTCATCAAGAAAATTCAAAAAACATTCTGATTGATTCTGACTTCTGACTCCTGACTCCTGACTCCTGACTCCTTAGCCCGAAGGGGCGATAATTTCCTAATGCTTAACTCTTCATATTGTTCATCAGGAGCTACAATATTCAATGTGATATAGTAAGGAACCAGTTGGTTAGGACATAGATTGATAATGAACTTGAGATAGAGCAAAGCTTTTGCCCCTATTCCCTGTTCCCTGTTCCCTGTTCCCTGCTATATAAAAAAACTTTTTTACAAAGTCTAAGACGGGTCTTAATGTAGGAGGATGATTGCAAGCAAGAGAAATCGAGCCTAAGCTAAAACAACTTAGCCGTCTTGCCTGGTCAACTGAACCTGCGTTAGCCCAGAGGTTAGATGAAGTAACACGCTGGATTAAGGATATTAGGCCAGGCTTGTTAATGCAGAAAGGAGTCTTAGTAGGATTTTTGTTAGAATTAATTAAGGATGGAGAATTTTGGTTAAAATTGCAATCCTTAACAAATGAAGAAAGGCAACTATTTTTAAGTCATCTTCCATCACCAGTAAGGTACTGGTATGAAAATCTTTTTCCAAAATGGTTTAATGAAAATGACCGTAAATTTTATATCTGGAAACAAAAGTTAAGATCGGGAGAATTTAATCAAGAAGATGCCGATATACTAAAATCTGTCGCTCGTCAGATAAAAAGTCGTGACGGGTGTGTTGTTCATCGTTATATCGCAGATTTGTCTATGGCAACAGATGTAATTGTGAGTAGTAGCACAGGTAAGCCTCTGTGTGTTCAACTTACTACTATGTCCGGAGAATTATGTAATGATAAGTATAATGAATGGAAAAGTACACTACAGCAATGGAAAATTAGAAGAG
Organism: Okeania sp. SIO3B5; assembly: GCF_010692555.1. Taxonomy (GTDB): domain Bacteria; phylum Cyanobacteriota; class Cyanobacteriia; order Cyanobacteriales; family Microcoleaceae; genus Okeania. The sequence continues at coordinate 23,123 of NZ_JAAHHG010000117.1, forward strand.
GTATCTTTGTTAGTTATAATCCTGGACAGGACCGCTCAGTTATTCAATTAGTAAATCTTGTTCTGCATAACAGCAGACATTTAACTGAAGCTAAATATATTAAATTTTGTTTTAGATAGGAATTGAGCAAATTTCTATTACATTTCAACTTGCACATCAAACTACACATTTTAATACTAGGCAGGATACATGGTAACAATTAGCGAAACTCTGTCAAATAAAGAACGTTTAGAAAAAGTTTGGCACGCTCTCCAAGCGGCTCAACAATTACAAGAAGACCGACTAACTTGGGGAATCAATCATGTCAATTTATACGTGGAAAATATTGATGGAGATTGGCTGGAAAAATGGGGTGAAGATGAAGAGGAATTAAGTGAAAAGTTACCAATCAATTCATAAGTTTCCAACAAGTCAAAAGACCAAAGTCAAAAGTCAAAAATACAGCAAATTCCTCCCATAAGAGGTGCAAGTATTAACGTTGAAATCTTTGTAGTGCGGGCATCTTGCCCGCTTGTACTGTACCTGACTGAGATGAAATTCGCTATAAATAATTGGAGAAACAGCAACAATGACTCAACTATAAATTTAAGGAATTATAGCACAAAGAAAAAGGAAGAAAGAAGAAGGAAGAAAGAAGAAGGAAGAGGGAAACACAGGCGTTGTCTGAGTTTTAAGCTTTTGATATGTCCGCGCTCTTTCCTTCCATTGCTATATGAGCGATCGCCTTTATATTTGGTGATGGAAATGAAGAGCGATCGCTTGTGAAAAATCAAGAGACACTTGGCTCAAAAGCAGAAGTTAAAATCATCCAACACTCTAGGTTTTAGGCTTTTGATATGTTCTATAAGCAGAAGGAATAAGGGAAAATTTGGCGTTGTTTGATTTTTCAGCTTTTGATATATCCGCTCCCTTTCCTTAGATTGTTCCAACAGCTATAGCTACTGCTATATGACAAAAAATGTCACACCTAAAATGGAGATTTTTATGAGCAATTTTACAGAATTACCTAAAAATTGGGTCTAAAGCTTCGCCCTTCTAGGGCGAATTTTAAATTGGTTTTTATTCAAAAAATATATTATCATATTCTTATTTAAGAAGCCAGTTTATGAAAGCTAGATTTAAGTATCGTATTTATCCAACACCGGGACAAAAAACCAGATTAG
>NZ_JAAHHG010000118.1:0-4417 GCF_010692555.1 Okeania sp. SIO3B5
TATAATCTTCTCCACTTTCATCAACTATTCTTAAATCACCATCTTTTGCTGCCTCTTCATCAGTTAAAGCCACATAAATTTTATGTAATTCCAAAGAAGCAGGATAATCTTTATTTTTAATACAAACTGCAAATTGAGCTTCAGATTTCAGATTGTTCATAGTTTTTAATCCAAATAAAATTTACGTTTTATCTCTTTTTTACCAATTCCATGAGCTTCATACCAGTGTAATTCAGCAACTCTAATTCTGCCATTATGAAGACGAATAGTAGCCACTCCTTTTAATTTACGCCAACGCCCTTTTCCATAGGTTTTATTTAATCTTGCTAGATCGCGAATGGAATTACTAACTGCAATTATTTCAATATTAGTAATTTCACTAATAATTGTAAAATTCATCTATCATATTTTATAAAAATGATTTTTTTTAGATTAACATGATTATTCAGATAACTTCAGGAAAATTTTAATGATAATTTAATAAACTCACTTTCAAACGAAGGAAACAATAATAAAAACTCCTCAAAATCACTCCCCGCATTCCTAATTTGCCATGTAGAATCCTCACTCACCACACTAGGATAAACCTCATCAGCTTCTTCCATTCTACCCATAGCCACTTTTGTCTTTTTCTTGGAGATGTTATTGTTACTATTATATCTGTTACCGAATAATTAAGGTTTAAAGCGTCCCCTTTCAAGGAAAAACAATAAAAAATTTTCCTTTGAGTCAATCCTATCCGCTTTCAAGCAGAGGTAATTATTAATTATTCATTATTAATTATTAATTGTTGAAGACCTATTTAGGAGTGCTATAAAAGTCATTGTTAATTCTTGAGCCTACCAAAATAATGAAACATACTAAATTTTTCAACCATACTCTAGAAAAACTAAAACCAAAAATTCATGCCTGGTTAAAATTCCCGATAATTAGATTAAAAAAACAATTCCAAATAAGCATCTTAATTGTAGCAACTTTCCTGGGTATTTTATATTGCTCAATTTCACCAGCACTTACCCAGGAAAAACCTGTAACTATCCAAGTATTAATGTCAGCTACTACAGCTACTCAATTAGAACCAATTCAAACAGACTTTAACAAAACTCACCCAAATATTAACTTAGAAATTGTCAAAGCTCCTAACGATACTAATTTAGTAGAAGACCTTTATACATCCTCTTTTTTACTAGGAGATTCACCCTATGATCTAGCTTATATGGATACAGTTTGGGTGCCAAAATTTGCTGCTGCTAACTGGTTACAAGACCTTTCAGAAAAAATTGATCAACAACAATTAAAAGAAACTTATGTGTCAGGAGATATAGAAGGAGGAACTTACAAAAATAAACTTTATTGGATGCCATTAGTCTCCAATGGAGGTATGCTTTATTATCGCACGGACTTATTAAAAAAAGGTGGATTTGAACCTCCCAATACTTTTGAGGAGCTAATCAAAATATCGCAAGAATTACAACAACAAGGATTAGTTGAATGGGGATATATTTGGCAAGGTAAACAATATGAAGGTTTATCCGCAATGTTTATCGAAATTCTCAAAGGTTATGGAGGTTTTTGGATTAATCCAGAAACAAATGAAGTGGGATTAGATAAACCAGAAGCTATAGAAGCAGTAGACTTTTTACGCACAACTATTACCGCAGGAATTTCTCCTCCTGGAGTAACTACTTATGGAGAAGAAGAAACTCGTCGTTTATTCCAAAGTGGTAAGACAGTTTTTCTGCGCAATTGGCCTTATGTATATCCATTAGCATCAAAATCAGAAATAGCCGGAAAATTTGCTATTAAACCAATGGTTCATGCTTCAGGAAAAGAAAGTGGAGCTTGCTCGGGTGGATGGGGATTAGGAATAGTTAAAAGTACAAAACATCCAGAGGAAGCATGGGAAATTATTCAATACTTCAACAAACCAGAAGTTCAACGTAAGTTTATTTTAGAAACAGGTCTTGTTCCTGCCAGAAAATCACTTTTTAATGACAAGATTCTAGTAGCAGAACTTCCTTACTTACCAAACTTATTTCCAGTAGTTGAAAATTCTGTATTACGTCCTCCCATTGCTCAATATGCTCAAGCTTCAGATATTTTACAACGTTATCTTAGCGCTGCTCTAACTGGTTCCCGTACTCCAGAATTAGCAATGAAAGCTGCTGCTGCAGAAACTCGTACTTTGTTGGGAACTTGAAGAAGGAGTTATACCGTTTTACTAAATTCAAAAGTCAAAAGTCAAAAGTCAAATTCACTAAATTCAAAATTCAAAAGTCAAAAGTCAAAAGTTAGAAGTGGTATTTTATATCAAGTTGCAGTAATTAAACACAATATAAAAAGACGAAAAAGATAGCATACTCCTCAAGAGTCATCTTCAGATGACTTAAACTATTAGCCAAGGATTTCAATCCTTGGCGAGCCATGTCATCTTAGCGAGCCATGTCATCCGCCAATAAATAAATTTCTTGGCTCAAAGCAAAAGTCATCTAAAGATGACTAAAGATAGCTAATTTATTATGGTTAATTAATGAGACTTTATATATTGCACTACAAGAATTGGTTAGGGCATTTTTCAATGCTAAAACCCTTTTACAGTTTGCTATTCCCTATTCAAGGATTTCAATCCTTGGCGAGCCATGTCATCCGCCAATAAATAAATTTCTTGGCTCAAAGCAAAAGTCATCTAAAGATGACTAAATATAGCTAATTTATGATGGTTAATTAATGAGACTTGATATATAGCACTACAAGAATTGGTTAGGGCATTTTTCAATGCTAAAACTCTTTTACAGTTTGCTATTCCCTATTCAAGGATTGAAATCCTTGGCGAGCCATGTTATCCGCCAATAAATAAATTTCTTGGCTCACAGCAAAAGTCATCTAAAGATGACTAAAGATAGGTAATTTATGATGGTTAATTAATGAGACTTTATATATTGCACTACAAGAATTGGGCGCGGACATTTTTCAATGCTAAAACCCTTTTACAGTTCCCTATTCCCTATTCAAGGATTTCAATCCTTGGCGAGCTTGGCGAGCCATGTCTTGGGGAGCCATATCATCCGCCAAGAAATAAATTTCTTGGCTCACAGCAAAAGTCATCTAAAGATGACTAAAGATAGCTAATTTATTATGGCTAATTAATGAGACTTAGTATTAGTTACTTAAAACCTCTTGACAAAGAAAGAGAATTTCCTAGCTCAAAACTGGTTTTGCTATTCCCTATTCCCTAGCGACATAGAAATTAATGACAATAAACACAATTGAAAGAAGAGAAAAATTAACAGGATGGCTCTTGATTTTACCAGCTATTCTAATATTACTATTTGTATTTGTTTATCCCATTGGGCGAGCTTTTTGGCTAAGTCTATTTACAGAAAATTTAGGTACTGAATTAAAACCTATTTTTTCTGGCTTAACAAACTACAGTCGAATGTTCAATGATGGTCGTTTTTGGCAAAGTTTATGGAACACTACAATATTTACAACCATCTCCATTTTTCTAGAATTAATATTAGGAATGAGTATTGCTCTTATCTTAGATAAATCATTCCGAGGACGAGGTTTTGTTCGTACTATTAGTCTCATTCCTTGGTCATTACCAACCGCAGTTATGGGATTAGCTTGGGCATGGATTTTTAATGACCAATTTGGCATAGTTAATGACCTACTTTTCCGTTTAAGATTAATTCAAACTAATATTACTTGGTTAGGCGATCCATTCAGGGCAATGTTAGCATTAATTATTGCTGATGTTTGGAAAACAACGCCATTTATAGCCATCATTTTATTAGCAGGATTACAATCTATTTCTTCTGATTTATACGAAGCTCATGCTATTGATGGTGCTAATTCTATTCAAAGTTTTCGACAAATTACAATCCCATTATTAATCCCACAAATAGTAATTGCTTTGTTATTCAGATTTGCTCAAGCATTTGGTATTTTTGACCTGGTACAAGTAATGACTGGAGGTGGGCCTGCTGGAAAAACAGAAACAGTTTCTATCTATATATATGCCACTATTAGACGTTATTTAGATTTTGGTTATGGAGCTTCTTTAGTAGTAGTAACATTTCTATTATTAATTCTTGCCGTGGCGATCGCTAGTATCGCTATGGGGAAGTTAAAAGGCAACAAACAAGTCAAAAGTCAAAAGTCAAAAGTCAAAAGTTAGAAATGAAGTTATAAAGTTAAAAGTTAGAAATTAACTCAAAAGTCAAAAGTTAAAAGTTAGAAATTAACTCAAAAGTTAAAAGTCAACAAACAAGTCAAAAGTCAAAAGTTAAAAGTTAGAAATGAAGTTATAAAGTTAAAAGTTAGAAATTAACTCAAAAGTTAAAAGTCAACAAACAAGTCAAAAGTCAAAAGTTAAAAGTTAGAAATGAAGTTATAAAGTTAAAAGTTAGAAATT
>NZ_JAAHHG010000118.1:4517-24153 GCF_010692555.1 Okeania sp. SIO3B5
AAAAGTTAGAAATGAAGTTATAAAGTTAAAAGTTAGAAATTAACTCAAAAGTTAAAAGTCAACAAACAAGTCAAAAGTCAAAAGTTAAAAGTTAGAAATGAAGTTATAAAGTTAAAAGTTAGAAATTAACTCAAAAATTAAAAGTCAACAAACAAGTCAAAAGTCAAAAGTTAAAAGTTAGAAATTAACTCAAAAGTTAAAAGTCAACAAACAAGTCAAAAGTCAAAAGTCAAAAGTTAGAAATGAAGTTATAAAGTTAAAAGTTAGAAATTAACTCAAAAGTTAAAAGTCAACAAACAAGTCAAAAGTCAAAAGTTAAAAGTTAGAAATGAAGTTATAAAGTTAAAAGTTAGAAATTAACTCAAAAATTAAAAGTCAACAAACAAGTCAAAAGTCAAAAGTTAAAAGTTAGAAATTAACTCAAAAGTTAAAAGTCAACAAACAAGTCAAAAGTCAAAAGTCAAAAGTTAGAAATGAAGTTATAAAGTTAAAAGTTAGAAATTAACTCAAAAGTTAAAAGTCAACAAACAAGTCAAAAGTCAAAAGTCAAAAGTTAGAAATGTGGGTTTTAAGCCTTCTTCCCTCTTTCTTCTTCCCTCTTCCTTCTTCCTTCTTCCTTCTTCCTTTAAGTAAACTTAGTTTACGTTCAGCCAACACTTTAAAGCTTGACGATCTACTTGCCCATTAACATTAGTTGGCAGACTTTCAAGATAAATAATTTCAGTAGGAATCATATAATTTGGTAAGACATCAGCACATAACTTGCGTAATATCTGCTGCTCAGGTAGCGATTGAAAAAGTCGAGGTACAACATAAGCAGTTAAAATTGGTTCTTTTTGATGAGGAAAAACTACAACAATTGCTTGAATTACTTCTTCATGGTTGTTAAGCACTTGTTCTATTTCTTCTAGTTCAACCCGATTTCCCCTAATCTTAACTTGCAAATCGCGACGGCCTTTTAAGTAAAGTTCTCCCTGGGAACCTTTATATGCTAAATCCCCTGTACGAAATACTTTTTCTCCATTCAAGGGATTTAAGGGATTGGGTATCAAAGCTTCATTTGTAGCTTTAGTATTTCGCCAATATCCTGAAAAAAGGTTAGCACCTCGTAAATAAATTTCTCCTACTTGATTTGGCTGATTAATTTCTTTTTTCTGATCATCTAATAAAAGCATTTCTGCACCGGGATGAGCAAAACCAATAGAGAGATTTTTGCTATCAGGAGGTAGAGGATTGGGAACTTCTGTAAATGAACAGGCGTTTGTTTAAAGAAGCGTGGATTGAACTTACTTTAGAGATGAATGGTAAAGATGTTAACTTAAGTAAGTTTGGTGATGTAGTGCGGATTTGGCAAATACATCAAAACCGATTTCGGAGCGAAGAGTTTGTAGAGATAATTGAGAGGTTTGATATTATTCAACCAGTAGTTTGGGTATTAGAACATTTATATCGATCGCTGAATACTAATATTGTTTCTGCTTTAGGTTTAGAAGGTAGAGTAACAGAAGAATGGCTATCTAGTGCTGGTTCTAATAATGGAAAGGTACGTCAATGGCAAGCAACTATGAGAGAACGTCTTTTTTGTAAAGATCGCTATCAGCTTTTTTCTTCTTAATGACTTAAGAAACGTCTGCTTGACTAAGTGTTTTACTTTTAACTAATAGACATCTCCAGAAAAGAGGGAGTAGGGAGTAGGGGGAAAGAATTTATAATTTCTGTGCGATAATTGATTTTATTTTTTATTATTGGAGATGTCTAATGGGACTTACACAAAATCAAGCCAGAAAATAGGCTTAAATATAGATGGGCAGAGCTTTTTACGTCAAAAAGGTATAAATCCTGAATAAGCATAGGTTCTAGCCATTTTTAAGGCATCGACGTAATTCCCTTGTCTAGACTGACTTTGAAGCATTTTTCCTACCAAAAAATGTCTAAGTACCACTAAAAGGGTTCGCGATCGCTACTAATACTTCATAATTCTTTACAAACAACCTCTAAGTAAAATTAGTACCAAAAAACAAAAAAGTATCTAATTTTACTTTTTGCGAATACCCAGGTAGATATGATCCTTAGATGCAATGTTTTTCCCACTATTCCCTATTCCCTGAAATCAAATAGCATCATATATGACAGTAACATTACATATATATTGTATAGAATCAAAAACATAGCTAAAAAAGAATTGGTTAAGACATAGACTGATGATAAATCTTAGACTAGGAAATGTCTTTCCTACTCTTCCCTATTCCCTATTCCCTATTCCCTATTCCCTTATTAAATAAAAATGAAAATCGAAGAAGCATTGGAAGTTCTGGAGACAGTTCTACCTCCAGGCTCTTTAAACGCTGTAAAAAGAAAGGTATTTTCTCAAGCATGGGAAGGTAAAGCATATTCTGAAATTGCCGAGCAAGCAGGTTATGATCCGGACTACATAAAAGGAGTAGCTGCCAACTTATGGCAAAGTCTTTCTGGTGTCTTAGACGAAAAAGTAACCAAGAAAAACTTTCGCGCTCTGCTGAGACAAAAATTTGGCACTCAGAAATCATGTCTTGCCCAAACCGAGCAAAATATTCAACAGCATATATTCCAGTCTTCTACAGAAACAAAAAAAACACTGCATAAACCAAAAATTGATTGGGGAGAAGCTATAGATGTTTCTGTTTTCTACGGGCGCTCTCAAGAACTAAATCAACTACAACAATATATTATCGGAGATGGTTGTCGCTTAATAGCGCTCCTTGGTATGGGTGGTATTGGTAAAACAGCAGTAGCAGCAAAAGTAGCCCAACAACTACAGAATGAATTTGACTATATAATTTGGCGATCGCTCCGCCATGCTCCCTCCCTAGAAACAATTCTCACTCAACTCGTGTCATTCTTATCCCAGCAAGAATGTAGCCAAGGAGAACTAAGCAAACTAATTGAATACTTGCGCAACTCACGCTGCCTAATAATCTTAGATAGCGTCGAAAGCATTTTACAAACTGGATGTACAGGTCACTATCTCCCTGGCTACGAAAACTACAGTCAACTCTTTCATTTAATCAGCGAAACATTCCACTCTAGTAGTCTCATCCTCACCAGTCGAGAAAAACCTCCGGAAGTAGCAGCCTTTGAAAGTATAGATGCAGCAGTACGCTCCCTACAACTATTGGGGTCAAAAGAAGTAGCCCATGCCTTACTAAAAACCAACAAAATATTAGGCTCAGAAACACAAAAACAACAGCTCAGTGAATATTATAGCTATAGTCCCCTAGCCTTAAAAATTGTCACCAGTTCCATCACAGACTTATTTGATGGAGACCTGTCAGAATTTCTGCAACATGGCACAACCACCTTCAATGGTATTCGTCGCCTCCTCGATCAACACTTTCAGCGTCTGTCAGAGCTAGAAAAAAAAATCATGGTTTGGTTGGCAATTAACCAAGACTGGACTAATGTACAAAGATTGCAAACCGATATTGTGCCAGCAATTTCCAAAGCAAACCTCTTAGAAAGTTTAGAAGCTCTGATATGGCGCTCTCTAGTCAAGAAAAAATCAAGTATGTATACAGTCGAACCTGTAGTAATGGAGTACATTCTTCACTACTTAATTGAACAGGTTGTTGCTGAGTTAACTACTGCAAATTTAGACTTATTTCTCAATCATTCTTTAATCATCACCACTGGCAAACGCTATATTAAGGAACGACAAAATCAGCTAATTATAGAACCTATTGCCAGACAACTCAGCACAATATTTAGTTCTACTCGAGCGCTAGAACAACAATTATTATTAATTTTAAACAAACTACAAGCAGGGGAAACTTCCTTGTGTGGTTATGGCATTGAAAATCTGATTAACCTGTGCATGAAACTACAGGTTGACTTAATGGTAGGTGATATTTCTTCCTGTAAAATAGAATCTCATAAATCTGCTAATACCTATTCCCAAAAAGCTTTTGAAGTATCAGCTACAGTTAACTCGAAATCTTCTAACTATTGTACAATAGTTCCTGGGAAACTTTGTCCTGCTATTAGTCAAGCAGATAGACAAAAGTGTCATGAAAGTTATGACTCACAGTTGCTAGATCGTAGTTCTTGTGTTTGTCCTACTAATTCTGTAAATTTGTCTGACCAAACTTACTTAGAACTACCAAAGCAAGAAGATGAAAATCTTTTAGACTGCCCAATGTTGTTGGAAAAAATGCAAATACCGACATTGGGTAATATTTCTGTCATAGCTTCTAGTCCAAATAGAGAGTTTTTAGCGATCGCGGATAAATTGGGAGAGATTCGTTTGTTGCCAATGGTGAATCATCAGCCACATCTAGTTTTTGAGGGGCATACTCAAGAAGTACATTCTATTGTTTGGAGTCCAGATGGAAATCTTCTCGCAACTGGTAGTAGCGATCGAACAGTAAGATTATGGGATATTAATACAGGTAAATGTCTTCATATTTTTGAGGGGCATAAAGCTCGAATTGATTCCTTAGTTTGGAGTCAGAATAATCAAACTATTGCTAGTAGAAGTGAAGATGAAACTATTAAACTCTGGGATATTTCTACTGGCGAATGTTTGCATACTTGGTTAGCTGAAAATGTTCTTCAATCTTCTACTAACTTGGATTTAGCATCAACTGATATGTATGAATTTTTAGCTCCTACTTTTTATGAGGTTGAATGTCCTGTTAGTCTAAGTATTAATCAAATAAGCTTTGTTGGGTTTGTAGATTCTCAATTTGATTGTACGCCCATAGTATCTTTCTTTGCATATAAAGCTTAGTTCAACAATTAATAATTAATAATTAATAATTAATAATTAGGGCTTGTTGAAAAAGTCTTTTTGTCAGGGAAGGAGCCAGAATTTCCTAGGTCATGCTCCGCAAACAGCAATCCTGCAATTCAGGAGTAATGAGAATTATAGAAGAGGTAGCCAGAAAAATCTTACCTTGGTTTTCTTCCCCTATCTTGCTGAAAATCCTAGATTTTTGAACTATTAACACCTAAAAGCTAGCATTTTATTAGTACCTAAAAAGGCTAAAACATTTATCTGTAAAAAGTTTGAGATTTAATCAGCAAACCCTAATTAATAATTACCGATCCTTGAAAATAAGAGGATTGATTCAAAGGTATTTTTTTTTGTTTTTCCTTTAAAGGAGAGGCTTTATATCATATTCGGTTGAATACTTAATAATACCAAATCTCAAAAGTATTGCTACATCTCCTTGAAAGTAGGAACCCACCCCTAACCCCTCCCAGCAGGGGAATTTGGGAGTAGGAAGAAAAGAGATAATATATCTTGGTTTAATGCCGATAATCATTACAAACATGATTCAACCATTATTATTACTTAATAACTGAAGTCCCATGGAAAATATAGCATTATTTTTGGGAATTGGTATAATATCTGCGGACCAAAGGCAGAAGGGAAAGAACAAGGTTAGAAGGCAGAATATTTTTTATAACTGATTATCCGAACATGATATTAACCTACATTCCGCACGACAAAACGTAGCATAAAAATCTAAGTCAAAAGTCAAAAGTCAAAAGTCAAAAGTAAGAAGTAAGAATTAAGAAGTAAGAAGTAAGAAGTAAGAAGAAAATTATAGTGGTCAATAAAAGTCAATAATTAAGTAAGTATTTATGCTTAATATTTAACTGAAAATTTGACTTTTGACAAGTAATTTATACAGTATAAATATTTATCAATAATAGAAATTGTATACTACTTTTAATGTTACCCTCTTGACGTGCGGAATGTGGGTATTAAACCTTAATTATTCGGTAATTTATCTGATTTGTTGTAAGCAATCAGCCGTCAGCTATTGCTTTTAATTTGCTTTTAATTTTAGCTCAAAGCTATACTAATATTTATAGCACTACAAAAATTGGTTAGGACATTTATGAAACAAATTAATCGTCGAAGATTTTTAAGCTTAAGCTCCAGTAGTGCTATTGCTGTTTTAATCGCTCAATGTAGCAATGGTAAGACTCAAAAAAATCAAGAAAAGTTCCAAACATTTTCATCCGAACATAAAATTAACCAAAGCCAAGATAGTCTTTTAGAAGTAAATTTAATAGCCAGTATTAATAAAATAAATCTAGGAAATAAACAAGCTTATTTATTAAACTATAACGGGCAAATTCCCGGACCGAGATTAGAAGCAAAACCAGGAGATACAATTAGGATTAACTTTACCAACAAATTACCACAACCAACAAACATCCATTATCACGGACTACATATTCCCATCACCGGAAACGCCGATAACGTATTTCTGAAAATTGCACCAGGCGATCGCCTAACATATCAATTCCAAATTCCTCAAAATCATCCTGCGGGAATGTTCTGGTATCATCCCCATTTCCATGGTCTGACAGCAGAACAACTTTTTGGTGGGTTGGCAGGATTATTTATTGTTCGGGGAGAGTTGGATGAAATTCCAGAAGTTAAGGCGGCTGAGGAAAAATTTTTAGTATTGCAAGACTTTGCTCTAGACCAACGAGGAAATTTACTGCCATCCCAGGAACTTTCAATTATGACTGGAAGACAGGGAGATTTAATTACAGTCAACGGTCAGTCTAACCCTAACTTGACAATTCCACCTCAAGGTTTGTTACGGTTACGAATTCTCAATGCTTCCACTTCCCGGTTTTATCGGTTGTCTCTAGAAGAACACCCATTTTATTTAATTGCTACTGATGGAGGAGCATTAACTGAACCAATAGAAATGTCAGAACTGTTATTAACTCCTGGAGAAAGAGCAGATATCTTAATCCAAGCTAACCGAGAACCGGGAAAATATCGCTTGTTGAATTTGCCCTATCAACGAGTAGGTATGGGGATGATGGGGAGGAATGCTCCTGAAAATCAACCACAAGTCTTAGCAACTGTAAGTTATGAAAGCAAGGTTGCTGCTATACCATTGCCAACAAAACTAATACCAGTAGAAGCATTGCCAGAAGCTCAAAAGGTGCGTCGTTTTGAGATGAATCATGGCATGATACCCGGTAAAGGCATGGCATTTCTGTTTAATGCTCAACCCTATCAACTAGAAAGAATTGATACTCAAGTTCAGCTTAATACAGTTGAAGACTGGGAATTAATTAACACTGGTATTATGGATCATCCCTTTCATGTTCATGGCAATGCTTTTCAAGTTGTGAGTCGGAATGGGAAACCAGAACCCTATCTCGCGTGGAAAGATGTGGTATTGGTGAGACCGGGAGAGAAAGTGCTGATTAGAATGCCTTTCCGAGATTTCCCTGGAAAGACTGTTTATCATTGTCATATTCTCGACCATGAAGATTTGGGAATGATGGGTAATCTAGAAATTCAGGCTTGAAGTAAAAGGTTTATAATGAAAAAAGGCGTTGCATAAATGCGGCATGATTTTAATAGTATTGTGTTTTGTGGAATGGGCATCTTGCCCGTTCCTGATATTTTCACTCCTTGGCAGGGTAGGCAGGATGCCTGCCTCCACTTACCACTTATATTCATCCCGCCCCTCAGCAATGCTTCAAAAAAAGCACTTATAGATTATTTAAGGCAATAGTAATGAAAAAATTTTTCTCTAATTGGATACGGTCTTTAGTTGCTGGTGTGGCAGTTGCCGGAGTTTTGGGTACTGCATATTGGACTTTTATTGGTTTACCCCAGAATTCAACACTAAATAAAACAGCTCAGACTGTTGATAACTCTGATTTATCCACAACAGATATAGCTACACAAGCACTTAATATTACTGTCTACCGTACTCCCACTTGCGGATGCTGTAAGGGATGGGTGGAACATATCAAGCAAAACGGCTTTCAAGTCACTGATATTGTTAAACCAGAGTCAGAAATTCAAACTATTCGGCAAAAATATAATCTACCCTCAAATTTGGCTTCTTGTCATACAAGTGAAATAGCTGGTTATCTGGTAGAAGGTCATATCCCAGTGGCAGACGTAAAAAATCTAATAGCAAACAAACCAAATATTGCTGGAATTAGTGTTCCCGGAATGCCTATTGGCACCCCTGGTATGGAAATGGGCGATCGTCAAGAATCTTTTAATGTCTTTGCCTTTAAAAAAGATGGTCAGACTCAAGTTTTTAATTCCTATAAATTCTAGAATTTTGAACTTAGGAATTTAGAGCAAATCAATTTGTTTATAATCTAGGCTCCACACTTCAAAATGAAGCATTATTAGGGTTTGCGCTCAAAAGTCTTTTTTAAGGAGTAGGGGAGCGGGGGAGTAGGGGAATAATTTTTTTGCCCTACTATGCGCCATAAATGCGCTCCTTTTTGAGCATGAAGAGCTGAAAACCAAGGTATTACAGACCTAAAAAGGCTAAAACCTTTATCTGGCAATCATTTGATATTTAATCAGCAAGCCCTAATTAGGGTTTGGGCTCAAAAGTCTGATGGTGATGATAGGCAACAGTTTAGACTATCTCCTACAGCCAAATTTTCGGCATTGTCAGGGGGAAAGTATTAGCATTTTGAGACTACAACAGCCAAAAACCTTAAACCCTAATTTATAGATGTCTATGATGAATTAGAGTATGAGAATCAGTCCTATCGGTGCAATTAGCAATCTTCTTAATGCTGAATCTGAATTATTTAGAAATGGTTTTGCAAAATGGCTTTAAAAGTTCCAATGCGGTTTGAATCAGAATCCTTGTTATGGCTTGTTGAGGATATATATTCTCTAGAAGAATGCGCTGAGTTTATTAATTTGATTGAACGTTCCTCTCCAACGTTAGCAACCAACAATCCAATGTATCGAAATCAGGATCGAGTTATCCGCGATGATTCTAGGATGTCAAAGAAACTGTTTGAGCGATTACGTCCGCATCTTCCTGAAAAGATGGAAGATTATGAATTGATTGGATTAAATGAGCGCTTAAGGATGTATAGATATCGATCGGGGCAATATTTTGAGCCACATATGGATCATTGGTATCGACCGAATGAGACGCAAATTACATTACACTCGGTATTGGTCTACTTCAATGATGACTTTGAGGGTGGAGAGACTCAATTTCAAGAGCAGATTTCAGAAACTGTAGTTCCTAAACCGGGAAGGGTTGCAATCTTTCAACACAAAATTCGCCATGAAGGATGCGTTGTTAGAAATGGAACTAAATACGCTATGAGAACGGACGTATTATATGGTTTACCGAATAATTAATAATTATTAATTAAATAATTCAGCTTTATTAGCCTCCCCTTTCAAGGGAAAAAAATAAATTTTTTCCCTACCGCGTCAATCCTCTCCCTTTTAGGGAGAGGTAATTATCCATTATCCATTAATTAACTAGCTAATAATCTACGGTTAATATCAAATCCGGTTAATTGCACATAGAATCTACTGATATAATATCTGTTTATAATTTCTTACTCTTTTGGAGGAGATGTCTATTTTATACCAATTTGATAAATGTTTGCTACAAATAGCTAGGGTATTTCTTAGAATCCAGCAATTCTGCAATCCAGAATTCGTATGGGGATAGATTTAATACCTTTTTTGATGTTGTAAATTATCTTTTTCGTCAAATAGACTTTATTTAAAAGTTTATTTATGATTCTTATTATTCGTAACATTCTTTTTTCAAAATGGTATTACTCACATACATTATAGAGATAATTGACTTAATCAAGGAATAAAGGTATAATTTTTCATCACATATATATACCTTTATATTGTAATCCATCAAAGCAAAGTTAAAATTCAATAGTAAACAGAAAAGTCTGATGGCTCAATACGCTGGTATAATATACATATCTAAACAATTAAAAAATTTTTCACTCTCAGCAATGATGAAATTATTTACTATTGGTCATTCTAATCATTCCATTGAATTTTTTTTAAGTCTCTTACAAAAACATCAGATAACAGCTGTGGCAGATGTCCGCTCCTATCCTTATAGTAATTATTTACCTCATTTTAATCAAAAAAATATTCAGCAATATCTACAGAAAATCAATATTTCATACATTTTTTTAGGCAAAGAATTAGGTGCAAGAACTAATAATTTAAGTTGTTACGTTAATGGAAAAGCTTTATACGAGCTAATTGCTAATACAGAAGAATTTCAAAAAGGTTTAGAAAGAGTTTATCAAAGTTTGGAAAATTATAATATTGCTTTGATGTGTTCTGAAAAAGATCCAATTACTTGTCATCGTGCTATTTTAGTGAGCCGACATTTAACAAATAAAGGTTTAGACATTTACCATATTCTTAAAAATGGTGAATTAGAGAATCACTCTGCTCTTGAACAAAGACTGCTACAAATTAACAATCTTGTTGAAAAACCCCAGCCATTTTTACAATTAAGTCTTTTTGATACTGAAAGCTTCAGCCAAAATGTTAGCCAATCCACTAACAATTCTGAATCTACAATACTTGAAAAAGCTTACAAAATTCAAGGGGATAAAATTGCATATGTAAACAAAAAATAGTATTTAATATCGTTTGTTATGTCTGGATAAATCATTTCAGTTATCAGTTATCAGTTATCAGTACCTCTGTAATAAGGAGGTTTGACATCAGCAATACTCTTTTCTCTTTGTCAATTAGATATGGCGCAGGTTTATGAGCCATCTCTCGACGGCTTTTTATCCCCTTAAAAGGGGAGGCTTTAGACAACAATTTTTCGGTAAAATGAAAAAAACTATGGAAATTTTTACAATTGGATTTACAAAAAAAACCGCTCAAGAATTTTTTGAAAATTTAAAAGAATCAAAAGTAAAATGCGTTATTGATACAAGAGTCAATAATGTTTCTCAACTTGCTGGATTCGCGAAAAAAAAAGACTTAGAATATTTTCTTAAAGTGATTTGCAATATTGAATATATTCATATTCTAGATTTAGCACCTACTAAAGAACTTTTAGATGATTATAAAAAAAAGAGAATTACTTGGGATATTTATGAACAAAAATTTAATCACCTTATTAGTGAAAGAGAAATCGAAAAAAAAGTTTCACCTCAACTTTTAGATGGAGGTTGTTTGCTTTGTAGTGAAGCTAAACCACATTATTGTCATCGTCGTTTAGTAGCTGAATATCTCAACAAACAATGGGGAAATATTAAAGTATGTCATCTCTAAAACAAATAATTTGTTTAGCTAATTCTTACAAACTAAATGAGCGTTGTATTGCCGGGATTGATTTAGATACAGGAAAATGGGTTCGTCCAGTATGCGATCGCCAATATCCTGAAGATGGAAGAGTACCTAAAAGAATTAGATTTGTTGAAGGTAGAGAACCAAAACCTCTTGATATTCTTGAAATTCCTCTTGATAATAAAGGAAATGATTTTGGCTTTGAAAATGAAAACTTTTCAGTATTAGAAGGTGAATGGAAATGTTTAGGTCAAGCTAAAGTTGAAGAGATACTTCAATATTGTAATAATTCAGACTATATCCTACATAATTCTTGTAAATATGTTAATCCTTCCTATTTAAAAATACTTCCTTTTAATCGACGTCGAACAATTGAAATTGTTAAAGTTCAAAAGCAAAATTTTTCTGTTACTCGAAATGAAGGAGGTAAATTTAGAGGTAGTATCAAAAACAATAATGGTTATTTACTCTTAGATAATGCAAAAATTACCGATCCAGAATTTATAAAAGACTTAGAAAATGGATACTCTCCAACTTCAAATAATCTTTTAGTAACTATAAGTCTTAGTATGCCTTATGTTCCTTCTCAAAATTGGGAAGGAGAAGCTCCTTGTTGGAAGTTAATAGCAAATATAATTGAGTTTTGATTTGCCTAAAAGCTAATAATACTAGGTGCTTTCTGTTCCGGACTCCTCCACAAACCCTCACTCCCCTACTCTTTCGCTCAAGAAACATAGAAAAGTTTTTGAGAAGCATAACACTATAGAGGAACCTGATAGGTACGATTCAAACTAACTTTTTGACTAGGATGCTTTGATCAACTCATCAATATTTGTCTTATTAATTTCCCAGATTTCTTCTTCTTCCCATTCCCAAATCCATCTGCTATCCACACGTTTAACGTTCCCGTCAAAATTATAAACTGTCGCCGTTGCCAAAGTCTCAATCCAGACAGTCGCTGCTTCATAAAACCGATATAAAACGTCATAATTAGTGACATTTTAATGTTTATTTCCTGCTTCTACTGAGGCCGTCGGCGGTTACTCATCCACAGGCATTGACGGTCAAGCCGACCGCATTTCTTAAATTTATACTGGCGTTTAAATCTCTATCTATTGACAACCCACAATCTGGGCAATCATAAGTTCTCAGACTTAATGGCATATCTTGAACGTGACCGCAGTCTGAGCAAGTCTTTGACGATGGAAAAAATCTATCTACTACTACTAAATCACAGCCGTACCATTGGCATTTATATTTAAGCTGCCGCCTAAATTCATAAAATCACTATCTGCTAACTGATTTTCGCCAATTTATGATTGGCTAACATACCGCTGACGTTCAAATCTTCTATGACAACACTGCCGTGGTTCTTGGCTAAGTATGTTGTCAGTTTATGAAGTGCGTCTTTACGGATGTTTGCTACTCGCCTATGGAGCCTAGCTATCTTCAGTTGTGCTGCCCGACTGTTAGCTGAACCAATATTTTTATTGCGGTTAAGGTATTGTAGTCTCGAAAGCTTTGCTTCCAACTTACGGTATGACTTTACACTTTCAAAGACTTTTCCATCACTTAAAGTTGCTAATGTCTTAATGCCTAAATCTACACCTACAACTTCAGTAGTTTTTGGAGTTGAAGTCGGAGTAAATTCATAGCTGCAACTTAAATACCAATCGCCAGCTTGTCTACTAATAGTTATTTTTTTAGTTGTTGCCTCAATTGGTTCATAAGTTTTGACTATGCCAATAAAAGGTAACTTGTGATTCCACCCATTTAATTCTATGGGTTTGCCACAATTATCAATTGTGAATGAATCAGACTTACCTTTCTTCTTAAACCGTGGGCGTTTACCCAATCCTTGAAAAAACCTTTTAAATGCTTCACCCAAGTTAATAAAAGCATATTGATAAACTTTAGATGACAAGTTTTTCATCCAAGGATAAAGTGGTTTTGTGTGATTGGTAAAAACCTCTCTAAGCTTACGGGCGTTTGGCTTATAACCATCAATATATGCAGCATTCCACAGACTTAAACCCCAGTTGTAACACCAGCGCGAATAGCCTGCGTGTTGAGCCATCAGAGTTTTCTGTTTATTATTAAGTTTCAGCTTTGTTCTAATGGATTTCATTTATAAGTGAGTGCAGTGTGTATAAAAGTATGTTTCTTAACGTATTATATCGTTATTCTTTGATTAAGTCAATGCTCCACAAGAATGAGGTTTTTCTGGTCGATAAACAATCCGACAAGGACCGTGAATATCGATTTCGTGACCTTTTGCTAAATTTTCAGAACCTCGCTTAGCAGAAACTACATGAAGTTCGGTATTCTTATTATTTCTATTGATGCCTATATTGGGGCGATTGAAATGAATTGTATTCTTGCCACAGTGTCTACAGGAACGCCAACGAGGTTTTGGACCACGACTTCTACCTGAAATTCTAGGCATTCCCTTATATAAAGGAATCACCCAAATGCGACCATTGATCTTTCTAGCTCCTTGAATTCGACCTTCTTGGAGTAAAACTCGGACTCTTTGAGCAGAAATACTTAATAGAGAAGCTGCTTCAGTAGTACCAACAAACATGGTTTTTTAACTATTTTGATATTCGCAATAGTATAACATCAAAGTTCACTCATCATTTCAGTAGGAGTATTATTCATAAATAATGGTATGAAATATTGTTCGGAATATAGGAATGAATAGTCTTATAACTGTACCTCACACTTCCTCAAAAGTGCTGTAATTTTCTTAAACTTCCGATCGCTCATTCGGCGATCGCTATAATTGCAAAATAAATTTGTATTATTATTTTCCAGCTTATGTATATTGCTGCTTTTGTTGAGCAATCCAATTAAGAATTAAATCATTAACTATTTCGGGACATTCATCATGGGGACAATGGCCAGCATTATCAATTTCTTCTAATTTTAAACGGGAGTTAAGCTGAACAAACTGGCTGGGATTAGCAAATTTAGCAGGAACTAATAAATCTTGCTTACCCCAAATCAACAACATGGGAGTTTCCAGAGTAGGAAGTAAAGCTTTCACACTAGGACCTAACTTTGTACTACCCATAATCTTAAATAAAATACAAAAAGCACGGGTGGCACCGCGATCGCTTGGCGGTCCTGCTAATATATCTACAAGTTCTTCTGTGATCCGGTCGGAATTACTATAGGCAATTTTGACCCAACGACGAATAACTGAAGGTCTACGAACCACAGAGAACACAGCTCTCAATAACACCGGAGACGCAACAATATTTTGAATAAACTCAACAGTGGGTAATAACCAAGCTGGCATTGCTTCGGCCTGAGCTGCCGGATCGGGTAAACTAATCATGATCAGCAATGCAACTATATCTGGATAAGTCGCAGTCGCTACTAGAGAAACTAATGAACCGATAGAATTACCAACTAATATTACAGGTACTTGAATGAAAGTCTGCCAAAATTCATACACCTGCTCTACCCAAAAACTAACGTCGTAGTTGGCGATCGCTTTCTCAGAAGCACCAAAACCTAATAAATCTAGTGCATAAACAGTATGTTTTTGGCTGAGTACATTTATATTATGTTGCCAATGGCCTATTGATGCTCCAAAACCATGTAGCAGTAAAATAGGAGGGTTTTCTAACTTATGGCCTTCTAAAGTTTCGTGGTTATTTTGGCATCGAACATAAGTGTAACGAATTTGCCACCCTCGCCATACCCAATCTCTTTGACTACCTATTTTTTTTTGCCAGTTGTTAGTAGTGTTGCCCACCATATACTTCAAGAATTCCCAAATATTAAGATTTGCAAAGTGCCAGACACATTACCTAAGTGCCAGCATGATTGATTATTTATCTACGATGCTTAGAGAGTCCAGTGCCCAATATCATTATGAAACTAATAAACTTGCATAAAAACCTTCGTTTGTGATAACATTATTGTCTATAAGTTAGACTATTTATGTTAAAAACAAAATTCCCAAATTCAATTTAAATAGATATTGCTAAATTAGCAAATATTCTGTTTAGCTCTCTCTATAAACTAATATGTACCATCAAATTCTCAAATCTATATGATATGAGGTTAGAAACAGGCAAAGTGTAGAATACTAAGTCTTGATGCTTTACAAAAAATAGTTGGAAAGCGTAAAAACCCTTTAGAATAAAAATCTCCGGCGCTTCAACTAGGGAGAGCATCAAAAAAAGGATCTATCATAAATATTGAAAGAGGACTCCTGTTATAATCTTTGATTGAACGGTGAGAGTGTCAATAACTGAAAAAGTGTAGTCTGATTTAGTATGAATGTCCCTCTAAACTATCATTTTAAATATTCCAATTAATGCCAATCGAAAAAAGAAATAATCGTAATCTCCCTCAAGTTAACAACAATATTCGAGTTCCTAAAATCAGAGCCATTGACGCAGATGGCTCTCAGTTGGGAATCATGGATACAGAAGAAGCGTTGCAAATGGCCAGAGAAAAGGAACTAGACCTGGTTATGGTCAGTGATAAAGCTGACCCACCGGTTTGCAGAATAATGGACCATGGGAAGTATATATTTGAGCAGAAAAAGAGAGCACAAGAGGCCAAAAAGAAGCAACATAACGCAGAAGTTAAGGAAGTCAAGATGCGCTATAAAATTGAGGAACATGACTATAATGTTCGCTTATCTCATGCAAAGCGTTTTCTCGAATCAGGTGATAAGGTTAAGGCCACTATTATGTTCCGAGGCCGGGAAATACAGCACAGTAATCTTGCAGAAGCATTATTGATGCGGATGAAAGAAGATTTAAAAGATTTAGCAGAGGTTCAACAAGCTCCCAAGAGAGAGGGACGCAGTATGATGATGTTGTTATCTCCTAAAAAGTAAAGTGGGATAGTTGCGGCATTGATAACTTCAAAGTGTAGAATAATACTAATTAACTTTTAGCTGAATCGCCGAGAAGCCTCACGCCATAATATGCAGATTTGGCGTGAGATGTCACTCGGTCTCTGTTTTACTTTATTTATTAAGTACATTCCTCTCCTGAGAATTTTCAGGAGGGGATTTAAACTATCAGAGAATGTTGAAAGAGGACTCCCGTTATAATTTTTAATTTAGCGGTGAGACGGGGCGTATAAACTGCGCGGGAAATTGACACAGACAGCCCCAATGTGAATTTCAACCAACTGATTAATTGAGCGGTATTCATTAATGGATAATGGATAATTACCTCTGGTTAAAACCGTTTGAAAGGGGAGGCAGAGTAAGCTAAATTGTTTAATTATTTAATTATTTAATTAGGGCTTGCTGATTAAATCTAAAAGCATTGACATATAAAAACTTTAGCCTTTTTAGGTCTGAAATACCTTGGTTTTCAGCTCTTCATGCTCATGCATGGAGCGTATTTTAGGCGCATAGTTAGGCAGAACAATCTTGGGACAATTCTTTCTCCTGCCTCTTCGCTCCCATACCATTTCTCCTGTCTTCCCCTCCTGGGAGGGGCGAGGGGTGGGTTGTCTCCTGTCTCCTGTCTCCTACCCCAGCAAAAAGACTTTCCATACGCAAACCCTAATTATTAATTATTCGGTAAATCAATATAGTATAGCGCTACTTGAATAGGGAATAGGTAATAGTAGATTTAAACTGCCTCAGCTAGGTTTGATTAAAATCAAACAAAGTAGGCCATATCCAGAAGGCTTTCAAGCTAAACAGGCTAGAATAGTCAAAAAAGCTACTGGTTATTATTTGATGATTACCTTTTCTTCATCAGAGTCAGTTCCAGAAAATCCAGTAGGTGAAAGGTCATTAGGCATTGATGCCGGAATCGAAAATTTTGTCGCTACTTCAACAGGAAAGCTAGTCGAATCTCCTAAACTTTTGCTCTTGTCAACTGCGCAAGCTGATAAAGAAAAAGCTTGTGTCGATTGTCTACAGGGGGTACAACTCAACTTGTTTGATTTGTTATCTAGTGTTATCTAGTTAGGGCTTGCTGATTAATTTTCAAACCATTGACAGGTAAAGGTTTGAGCCTTATTGGATTCCCAGAAAGTGCGCTTGTTTTAGTCTAAAACCCTCAAAAAGTTAGCATAAAAGGCAAACTAAGGACAGAAAAATTGAGGGACAATTCTTACTCCTACCTCCTCTAATACCAAGCGTGAAAAAAGAATGCTACAAAAAGGTAGACCTTGATCGTATATGCTTAAAAATAGCTAGTCTAGTTCATTTTAGATAGTTATTTATATCATTTTTCCATTTTTTTTTAATATTTATCCCTTCTTCCTTCTTCCTTCTTTCTTACTTTTACCAGCTGATTAAATCTAAAAGTCTTTATAGATATAAGGTAAGTGCCTTTTTAAGTATCAAAAAGTGTGAGGTTTTAAGTGGTAATGGTTCAATTAGGAGCGGATTTTGGTCAAGATTTGGGCAGAAAAATCTTGGGACAAAACTTAGCTCCTACCTCCTCGCTTATTCCCCGTTCTTCCTGTCTTCCCCTCCCCTCCTGGGAGGGGCTAGGGGTGGGTTGTCTCCTGTCTCCTACCCCTACTAAAAGACTTTTGAGCGCAAACCCTAGTTAAGAGTTCTTGTTTTGCTGACGCATAACTCAGTTAACGCTCCGCGACATGTTTGGGTAGCATTCCCCAGGAAAACGTGTAGCGTTGTGCCAGCAAAGCAAGAATCACCCGTTATAATCTCCGATTTAACGGGCAAGTGTCAATGGGCAAGAAGTATACTTTTACTAATGGTACTTAGACATTTTCTGGTAGGAAAAATGCGTCAAAGTCAGTCTAGACAAGGGAATTACGTCGATGCCTTAAAAATGCCTAGAAGCCGTGCTTATTCAGGATTGATGCCTTTTTGACGTAAAATCCTCTGCCTATCTATAATTTGAGCCTATTTTATAGCTTTATTTTGTGTAAGTCCCACTAACCATACACTTAAGTTCAAATTTAGCAAATTTATGGAACAAAGAAGTTTGAAAAATTACACAGGATTCGGAGATAAACTGCTAATATCCCTTAATCTCCGTTCTGAGGAAGTAGAGCGAACCTTACTAATGTTTGCCGTATATACTCTTACTTCTGTAGGATTAATTTGGTTAGAACTAAGTACAGTTAGTTTATTCTTAGACCAGTATGGTGCTGACAAACTACCATGGATATATATAGCCAGTGCTGTTATAGGTTCAGGTCTGGGTTTTGTCTATTCCTGGCTACAAAAAGTCATGCCTCTGCGTCGAGTAATAGTAGTTATTCTATTGTTAGTGGCAGCACCTCTGTTTTTATTTCGGTTTGGTATTGGTATTGAAAGTGTACAGATCGCTGGTCTGAGTTTAGCTTTTCTGACTACCTTTATGATGTGGTTGTGGGTAGAAGCTTGTTATTTGCTCAACGATCTGAATACCTCAATTACAGCTAATCAGTTATTTAACATCAGAGAAATTAAGCGAACATATCCAATAATTAGTAGTGGTTTTTTAGTAGCAGGAGTAATTAGTGGATTTTCTCTACCTTTAGTACTATACTTTGCTGGATTAAATAATGTTACAATAATATCTGGATTAATGATAGTATTTGGATCAGGAATACTATTATTTTTATCAGAAAAATATCAACAATCTTTTCCAGATTCTAGCCGCTGGATACCAGAAGAAGACGAACAAGAATTTTCTACTCGTAACATTAAAGGACCTCTAAAAGGTTATATACTGCCATTAATCATATTTTTTGTAATAGCAGAAGTTCTCTATGTATTAATAGATTTTCAATTCTTTTATCAACTAGAACTGCAAAACCCAACCACTGATGGAGCAAGTAAAATAGCAACTTTCTTAGGCTTGTTTGAGGGGATTTTGAGTACCTGCCAAGTAGCAACTCAATGGTTTGCCTCTAGTCGTCTGGTAGAAAGAATTGGAGTTTTTGGTACAGCAATGATACTGCCAATAGGGGGAATAGTTTTAGGCTTATTTTCTTTTACAGGTGCAATAACAGGATTATTTTCAGTATTTATCGGATTAGTAATTCTGAGATTTTTAGATGAGTTACTACACTATACATTGATTGAAACTACTGGACCTGTTTTATTTCAACCTCTGCCTGAAAATATTCGTAGTGATGTTCAAACAATGGTAAATGGGGTGGCAGAACCATTTTCTACAGGCTTGAGTGGATTAATAATCCTAGTAGTTCTCTGGTTATGTAATTTAACATTAAATCCTAGTCAAAGTGGGTTTCAAGACCGGCAGGGTTTGATATTTGTCATCGCAATTCTGATATCTGGTTTCCTATGGCTGGGAGTAATATGGTTAATTAGAAGTCAATATGTAGGATTGCTAGTAAGAAGCGCTGGTAAAGGAAGACTTGGTGTTTTAGATGTAGATATGCGGGCACTGAAGCGCTCGGTAGTAGAAACTTTGGAAAAAGGTACATCGGAAGAAGATAAGCGTTCCTGTATTGAGTTGCTCAGTCAAATAGATAAAAAAAATGTGGGGGAAATATTGGCTCCACTTTTGCCGGTGATGTCATCTGAATTACAACGTCAAAGTCTGGAAGTAATGTTGAATCATC
>NZ_JAAHHG010000119.1 GCF_010692555.1 Okeania sp. SIO3B5
GTGAAAGGCGGTTCAGATGACGTGAATAACCTTATACACCTACATAAAATGTGTCATAAGCAGGTACATAAATCCGAGTGAAATAAGGCTTGAAGTATGGCTTGAGCCGTATGAGTTGAAAGGCTCATGTACGGTTCTTAGAGGGGTGAGGTCTGGTAACAGACCAATCCTACTCGACTAATTGGAGCTGACCTTGAAGGTGCTAATCTTGAAGGAGCAAATTTATCTGGAGCTAATCTTGCTTTTACTAATCTTATTGGTGCTAATCTTTCTAATGCCAATCTCTCTAGAGTAAAAATGAATGATGCGGATCTTCGAGGTGCAGATTTAACAGATGCTTATCTAGCTCATGCTAATTTATCTAGAGTTTATCTGACAGGAGCAACTTTAGAAAATGCTAATCTATTTGAAGCTAATTTGATTGAATCTGTTGTTAGTGGGGCTAATTTTTCTAATGCAAATTTACGTCAGTCATATTGGTTTAGAGCTAATTTAGAAAATGCCAATATGAGTGAGTCCAACCTTTTTAATGCTGATATGCGTCAAGCAAATTTGAAAGATGTAAATTTTTCTAATGCTAACCTTGCTAAGGCAAAATTAATTGAAACAAATATAACTCTTGCTAATCTGAGTGGAGCTAATTTGGAGGGGGTTAATTTGCGTGGTACAAGTATAGGTCCAAGTGTATGTTTATTAACTAATTTTATTGCTTGTGCTCCAGAAAAAGTAGTCCCTGAAGTAGTTCCTGAAGTGAGTCCTAAAGTAGTTCCTGAAGTAGATCCTGAAGTTCAAGAAGAAGGTAAAGAAAGGGTTTATAAATAAATAGTTTGAAGTCAAACTAAATATACAGTTCTAAGTAGTTTTAGGGTAAGCATTCAGCCATCAGCTATCAGCTATCAGCTATTTATGATAGTAGGAAAAGTCAAAGTAATTGAAAAATTAAGAGAGAATTAAAAGTTACTGCCAAGGTACGCTTCTTCAATCTGAGAAGGAATTATTTATTATTTGCTGAAGTGCTGACTGCTAAGAGCGGAATGCTTACGTTTTAGGATGGTCAGTGTTGACAAGAGAAAATGAAAGAAATTGAATTTTTATCACTGCTTACCATCCTGTTGGGTTATACAGCAGATTCCGTTTTAGTGAGGTACACCCATTGCGGGCAAGATGTCCGCACTTGCATTCATTTAATTGTTAATCTTTGTACTTTATATACTTAGAATCTGCTGTATATTTTTCGTTTCACGTTCTCTTTGCCAAAACTTTAAGAGGATATCTGAAAAGTTTTTTTGATACTGAATATTGCCCCCCTAGCCCCCCAACTTTGGGGTGAACAAGAGTCAATTTGCTTCTAAAAGTCCCCCAATTTTGGGTGATTTAGAAAGCTTGGATATAGCAAATGGGACTTCTCAGACAACCTCTAATATCATGTTCGGTTGAATACTTACACTTTGGAGGAAGGAAGGCAGGAGGCAGCTATGCTGGAGGCAGAAGGGAAGAAAGGATTAAAAGGGATAAAGTTTTTTTATAACTGATTATCCGAACATGATATAAATAAATAGTAAAAAATCAAGTCTTGTTGTTCAACTTAAATAATTTGGTTGATAAATTTTACCAACGGAATGATCGGAATTAATTTCTATGATTAAATCTACTAATTCAGTATTTTTCACCAGTGGTTTAATAAATAATTCTGGATGTAATGCTTTCCAAAAATACTCGACAAATTTTTCAATTTGCTTGTCGCTCATTCCCGACTTTCCAGAAGCAATCATTTGTTGTTCTGCTTGTTGTCGCCATTGTTGAGAAAAGCGATAATCAGTAGGGTATAAAACTATTAATTTATCTAACTTTTGCCAAAGAGGTAAATAGTCTATTAATTTTAAATTCATATCACGGGCAAATTCCCGGTCTGTTTCTGTAATAATAGGTGATGGTGCAACATTAAAAGCTTTCTCAGAAATTGGTCTAACTCCAACAAACCAACCTTCAAATAAAACAATATCAACTTTACTTACTATCTCAGGTTCAATTCTATCTCCAGCACCATTAAAAAGAGATTTATTAAATCTGGGAATTGGAATTAAATTATCGGAATTTTGATTATAAGACTGACTTAATTTATCTAAAGTTTCTATTCCTAAACTAATATCATGGGTCCCTGGAGGACCGCGCCAAATTAATCGGGAATCTTGTTTTTGTAATAGTTGACGTTCAGGGTAGGTTTTATAAATATCATCAATAGAAATAGCTATTGTATTGTAGCCAAGTTTATCTAAAATCAAGATTAAAATTTGAGCTAGAGTAGTTTTACCTGTTCCTTGTGCCCCTAAAATACCTTGCACTAATGGATGGCTTAAATTGTGACGTTTATCTGCTATTTTTATCCCTAAAGGCAACCAAAATTTCCATAAATTTTCTAAAGTATTATTATCCTTCAATGGTAATTTATGATAGTCAGTAATTACAGATTGAAATATAAGCGATCGCTCTCTAATTACTTCTCTGACATTTTCTGAAGTAATGTTAAAAACCCGGGCACGTTTTCGGTCTATTAATTCCTGAGTTTCTAAGATTTCTAAATCTTTTTTCCCTAGAAGCTTTCCTAGTTTTAAAGCTTCTAAAATTTTTACTAGAGATAAATTAGAAAATTCCATAAAAATCAAATTATTTGAGAAGCTGGTAGGTTTTATACCAAGTGTGATAAATGTTTGTTACAAATGGTAGGGACGTTGCATGCAACGTCCGTACGAAAGAAGGAAGAGGGAAGACCGAAGTTGGGGTAAATATTGAAAAAAAGGGAAAAAAGATAGATATAAATATCTCAAATGAACTGGAGCAGCTATTTTTAAGTATATCCGATCAATATCTACCTTTTTGTAGCATTCTTTTTTCACGCTTGGTATTAGGGAGTAGGTTTTAGGCTGAAAAAGTTTATCGCCATATCTTCGGAGCGTAGTGACAATAATGACAAGACCCTATAGTTTAGGAAATGTAGGTATTAGTTTAAAGGGAAGATGAAATATAAATATGGTAATCCTATTTTAGTTGCGGGTAAAATATCTTTTAATTTAGGGAATAGGGAACTATTAACAGAGAATAGAGGTAAAAGTTTCAGTTTTTTTATATATCCTTAGATTTTTTACAAATTATTTCTCATTGCTATATATTAATCATTACTTGAAAAAGGGATTCAGCAACTCAGTAGTCAACAAACAGCTTAGATTTATACTTAAATCGAGAATCGAGAAAAATTCCTTTTGAAATGGCATTTCAACCCCCTCTTAAATTATTCTACTTGTAGATGTCTAGAATGTTAATCCAAGCTGATAGTTGAAAGCTAGTTAACTGCTAAGTAGTCGGACAAAATTACAGTTTGTTGCCTAATACCTAAAACCTCGATCTAAGAACCTAATTTGAAAGCTTCTAAAAATAGACCATAAGTAAAACCAATTTTAAAACCATTCAAAATATCTATTCCCAAAGAACGTGCTATTTTCCCCTTAATACCATAAGTAAACCAGTTTAATAATTCAGTAATCAGCAAACATATTAAAGCATAAATAACATCTAAGTAACCTTCTTGTCCAGCAATCGTAGAAACCGCAGTCCCAGCAAAATTACCAAATAACAAACTAATAACTAATAGAGAAATTCGACGCCAAGGATTACTCAACCATTGCCTAAACCTTTGACTAATAACATTAAATAATCTATTGAGACGAGTATTTTGCATAGATATTGAAGTTAAAGTAAGCATTCAGCCGTCAGCCAGCCTCCTACCGGAGGAACTGCGGACTTCAGCTATCAGCTATTGCTTTTAGTTTACTATAAAAGCTTTATTAATTGTCTTACTACAAAAGTTGGCTCCCTTGCCGTTGAAGTCTATATTAATTTAAATACTGTCCTTAAGGAGAGAGTCTTGTTGCTAATAGTTGACAGCTAATAGCTGAATACTTACAAGTTAAATATATATATTTTTTACTTTTTAAATCAATTTGAAAGTGAAAAATACTCTAGTTAGTTTAACATAGCAGAAGAGCAAGCTGTAATGTATCAGGTTTAAACAAAATCAGGATGCCTAGTGAAAGGTAAGCATTCAGCCATTAACTTCAGATATCCAGAAAGTTAGATTTAAATACTTAAATTATCACTTACAGCAGTTTTGGAGTTGATGAGGTACAAAATTTTAGGACTTTAGTGAGTAGGAAGTAGGGAGTAGGGAGTAGGGAAAAAAGATTAGCCTTAAAAGCGTACCTCACTATCCTAAAAAGTGCTGTAAGTATGGTTTAAAGCAAATATAAAAACCTTAAATATCCATAATAAATGTATTTAATTCGTAAGCATTTAGCAGTCAGCCAGCCTCCTACCGGAGGAACTGCGGACTTCAGCTAGCCACCTCCGGAGGAACTGCGGACTTCAGCTATTACTTTTAGTTTAGGATAAAAACTTTATTTAATTGTCTTACTACAAAAGTTGCTTCCCTTCCCCTTAAAGTTAGTTGTTAATTTAAACACTGTCCTTAACGAGAGAATCTTGTTGCTGATAGCTGACAGCTAATAGCTGTTTGCGCAGCATTCCGTAGGAAATGCTTACTTTAATTCCTTCCTAAAAAAAGCTGATTGCTGATAGCTGACTGCTGAATGCTTACTTACAGTTAAAGAATTAAAAGAAAGAATCAAATTCAAATGAAATTTCAACCTTATACACAAGTTATTATTACTTTTATATTTTTTTTGTTAGGATTAATTATTGGCAGATTTCAGTTGACAATATCTTGGGAAACAAATGATTATGAAACATTTTCTCAACCTCAGTTATTAAATATTCCTACTCAGAAACCCCTACCAAAATCTCCAACAAAACAGATTCAAGAATGTGGTCTCCTCACAACTACTTCTCAATCATACATAGTAAAAACCGATAAAGGAGCTTTTCGAGTTAGCAACTGTACAGATCGTCCAATTCGTCTAGCACTACTAGCTAAATCCTCAGACCAATCTTACCAAAAATCTGCTCACTGGGATTTTGCTCCAGGGGAAGGTAGTAACAGAGGATTAATACTTTCTTTGCCAGAAGAAAAATTAACCTTAAAACCAGGAGATATCCTAGTTGTTTTTGCCCAAGATGGCTCTCGTTTATACTGGGGACCTTATGTTGTAGGAGAAACAAAATTTCCTACTTGGAATAGAGAAACATTAGAATGGCTGTTAATTTTAAAGCCTTGAAAAAATATTATTAATGGTCACTCTTTCAATAGAGGGAATAGGGAATAGGGAATAGGGAATTGTTGATTTCATCTCTTGAATTCATGTAAGTAACACTTTTGCAAGAGGTCTAATACCAAATTGATAAATCTTTGCTACAAATAACTTTCTAGGTGGTAGGTGGTAGGTGTTAGGTACTTAGCTAAATTATTAAATTATTAATTGTTAGTTATTCTAATTATTTACTAGCCAGTTTATTTGTAACATTCTTTTTTCAATTTGGTCTAATTTCTAGCTAGACTAGAGTTGAAACTTTGTAAGCATTCAGTCATTAGCAGTCAGCTATTAGCAATTAGTAATGAGTAATTACGTAAGCATTCAGCTATTAGCCATCAGCTATCAGCAATAAGACCTTGTGCTTAAGGACGAGGTTTGAATGAATATAGACTTTGGAGCTGACTTTTAGCCATATTTTTCTAGCTTAATTAAATATTGCTTTTAGTGAGTGATAAAAGCACTCTTCTGATAGCTGATAGCTGACGGCTGAATGCTTACATTCCAACTACTAGACATCTCCAGTAATAAAAAATAAAATCAATTATCCCACAGAAATTATCAATGATTTTTCCCTGTTCCCAGTTAAGTGTTCCCTATTCCAACGTAAGCATTCAGCTATTAGCCATCAGCTATCAGCAATAAGACCTTGTGCTTAAGGACGAGGTTTGAATGAATATAGACTTTGGAGCTGACTTTTAGCCATATTTTTGTAGCTTAATTAAATATTGCTTTTAGTGAGTGATAAAAGCACTCTTCTGATAGCTGATAGCTGACGGCTGAATGCTTACGTAATTACTTCTGAGGTTTAGGAAGGGTACTTTGTCAGTAACTTTTATTCTTTCTCAATTTTAAAGGTTGCTTTTATCTTCCTCAAAATTAATAGCTGATAGCTAATAGCTGATGGCTGAATGCTTACGAAAATTTTAAGACGAACAAAGGATAATTAAATCTGAATGAAATTAATACAAGAATTAGAAATTATCAATTGGTTGAAAACTAAACCAAAAAATCATCTTTTAACATTAGGACTTTCTATTTTATGGATATTTTTACTTGCTTGGTTAGCCTTTTTTTGTAACCTGGGAAATATTGGTTTAATTGATGAAACAGAGCCACTCTTTGCCGAAGCTGCTCGTCAAATGGTAGAAACTGGAGATTGGATTACACCTTATTTTAATGGAGAAACTCGCTTTGATAAACCCCCTTTAATTTATTGGTTAATGGCGATCGCTTATCATCTTTTTGGTATTAATGAATGGTCTGTGCGTCTCCCTTCGGCAATATCTGGAACTTCTTTAGTATGTTTTGGATTTTATGTCCTCTACAAATATGGTAATTATCGTCTAAGTAATCAGATATCTACTCCTAAGAATAAATCTTTAATAGTGAAATTATTAATAGCATGGATTGGTGCTGCTACTATTGCTTTAAATCCAGAAACTATTGCTTGGGGGCGTATTGGAGTTTCTGATATGTTATTAACAGGCTGTATGTGTTCGGCTTTATTCGCCTTTTTTATGGGATATGCTTCACAAGTAGATAATAAAGATAATGATTGGATTACTCAAGCAAATTATCTTCAAAAGCAAAAAAATCCACAGCAAGAAAACAGCAAAATATTCAGCAAAGAAGTTTCATCACAACCAAATAAAAATCAATTATCAATAGCTACAAAAAAATCCAAAATTAACAGATGGTATTTAGCTTTTTATATCCTAATTTCTTTAGCAGTTCTCGCCAAAGGCCCTATTGGAATTGTTTTACCAGCAATAATTATTGGTTCATTTTTATTATATGTAGATAAATTTGTTCAAATTTGGCAAGAAATCAATATTTTGCGTGGTAGTTTAATTTTTTTGACTATTACTTTGCCTTGGTATTCTTTAGTCACCTTAGTCAATGGTAAAGAATATATTGATAGTTTTTTTGGTTATCACAATTTTGAACGTTTTACCAAAGTTGTTAATCATCATGGGGCACCTTGGTACTTTTACTTTTTAGTCGTACTAATTGGTTTTGCACCTTGGTCTATTTATTTACCAATAGCGATCGCTCAAACTAAATTTTGGCAACGTCGTTATTGGTGTAATAAACCTCGAAATGAACAATTAAGTCTATTTGCTTTTTTCTGGTTTATTTGTATCTTCGTTTTCTTCTCAGTCGCTGTTACAAAATTACCTAGTTATGTCTTACCATTAATGCCAGCAGCAGCAATATTAATAGGATTATTTTGGAGCGATATTATTATTAATAGAGATTTAGTTGTTGGTCAGACTAATAAAACTGCTAATAATTCCACATCAACTTTGGAAACCAGCAATAATTCTGTTGAACCTATTGCTAAATTAGCTAGAAATAATTCTAAATTAATAAGTAAGTTTTTATCTGCTTCAATTATCGCCAATATAATTTTTCTGCTTATTTTAGCTCTAGGAATTATCTTCAGTTTTAACTGGTTAGATGGAGACCCAGCAATGCCATATTTCCCAGAGTT
This sequence comes from Okeania sp. SIO3B5, assembly GCF_010692555.1. GTDB lineage: Bacteria > Cyanobacteriota > Cyanobacteriia > Cyanobacteriales > Microcoleaceae > Okeania. The sequence continues at coordinate 7,756 of NZ_JAAHHG010000119.1, forward strand.
AATTAGAGAGTCTGGTTTATTAGCTCGTGGTGGATTAATCTTAACAACTACAGCAATAGTGGTGGTATTTCTTTTAGTTAAAAAACAAACTTCTTGGATTTGGAGTACTAACTTTATTGGATTAGTAGCTTGTTTAATTTTTACTATTAATCCGATGATGTTTTTAGTAGACCAAGAACGTCAATTGCCTTTACGTCAATTAGCTCAAACTATTGTTGAAGTTAGAAAACCTGGAGAAGAAATAATTATGATTAGCTTTGAAAAACCTAGTTTAGTTTTTTATACTCAGCAACAAGTAGAATTTTTTCGACGCGCTACAAATGCCAGAGAATATTTAGAGAAAATTGTTCAGAAAGACTCTTCTGGTAATGTTGTAATGATTGGTTATCCAAAAAAGTTTATTCATGTAGGATTAAAACCTGGGCAATATCAATATTTAGACAGTCGTGGAGCTTATCAATTAGGTAAAGTTCCGAAAAGTCTTTTTATGAAGGAGACAAGAGACAGAACTCAGAAGTCAGAATGAAGAGAGAAATAAGGAGTCAGAAGAGAGGAGTCAGAATGAATGGCTTCAATACAATTTTTTAGGTCGTACACATATATTTTTTGTCGTGAGTTAAGGACATATCCTGAAAAATCTTTTTATCGCCCTTTAAATTCGTAACATTTTCTTTCTTAAAAAACAGGTATTATAATTATTTGTGATAATAACTGGAAGCGTCGTAATGACGGTTGATAATCGTTATTTTTAACCTGTTTTTTCGTAAATTCCAGTTAGGAGGTATAGTTTGATTTTTTCAATGTTAATGGACTTCGTTAAAGGGTGTAAAATCCCATTAAAAATTATCTTGTCTGCAAGAGTATGAAATTACCTAACGGGGAGCAAGCGGAAGTTCCAGCGGAAGTTCCAATGGAAAAGTTAACTAATTATTGTTTAAATCCTGAACATTCTAGTGCAGGATGGCGGAAATAACTGACCAGTTAAAAAAGGTTCAAAAGCTTGTACAATAACCTTTCTTCCCTTCAGCATAGCTGCTATCCTAGATAACTAAAGCCTCCTGCCTTCTGCCTTTTTGCACTAGCGGAAAAAATAAAGCTAGAGTTGTCAAATCTCGATCTAGGCAAATATAAAACCCGGTTCTACAGTAATCACAAAATTACTTCCTCTCACCCCTTCAACTAGAATCTATATCCGAATATATGTATATCTTCTCGATAAATTTCGGCTACTTTTTTCTTTAACGCCACATCATAATACTGGTTATAACCAGGAGCTCTTTTTGATACATTTTTATGATTTATTTGTATTGATCCAATACCAATAATCTCAATTACCTTTAAAATATCTGCCTCAAAATTCTCAAATCTACCAATAAAGTCAACATTATTTAGATCAATTAGTTTAGATTGAGGACGTATGTGATGGTTACAATTATCCATCTCTAGCTCACTAACAAAATCAACAAAGTTACCAAATGTCTGCATTTCGATTAGTCTTGAATTAGAAAAATTAAAATAATTTGAATCAATCACTTTATGTTGCCAACAGGAAACAAGTCTGTCCCAAGGGTTTCTTACAAAAGCAAATTTAAAGTACTCTTTGTATAAGTTCAGCGGATAATAACACAGCATTGCATGTTCGGCATCAAGTTTAATATTTGCTTGTTCAAAGACATTAAACATTGTTCGCGTTCCAACTTTAGCAACACGAAACCACATGAATTTCTTTTGATGGCAAATTGTAATATTATATTTCTTAAAAGAGGGAATAAAAGGTATTGATTGAATTAATATATTGCTAGCAATTTGATAAGCTTGAGATAGCGGTGTTAATTCTTCTGATAGTGTATTCTTTTTTGGTACTGTTTTAATCATTGAGAACATTTTTTAAATTATCTAAAACTAACTTTTAAATTTTATCTTCTTGAAACCGAAAAAAGATATTGATGAATAAAAAAACTATTGCGATCGCCCCTATATAAATTTCATAGTGACTTAAGGCTAATTTACCAATAGTTAAATTTAAGTCTTTCCAATACTTTAAGTACTGTGATAAAATCAAACCAGATAAAGTACCTCCGGCAGGTTCCATAATCAAGCTTAAAGTTATGCCAAAAGACTTTTGCTCTTCTTGAATTTGCTTTAAAGGTTCGGCTATAGCACCTATTCTAAAAGCACTTATCGTTAGCCCCATTATAAAAGTAAGAATAGTTACTGTTATTATATTAGGAGTATTTACAATAGACTTCACAAACATGAATAAGGTTACAATGATGAAGAATGTAGCGTTTGACATTCTAAATAAATACTGATTACTTTTATAATCGACTATCTGTGCCCCAATCCAAAAACCTGCTATACTGCCAATTTGAGTTACAAACCCCATCATAATAATCTGAGACTCACTCAAGTTTAGGGTGGCTTTCTCGAAAAGATTAAAAAAAAGTGGTAACGACGAAGTTAAAAATGATATACAAAAATAATATTTGCAAAACCTTATATATGATCTATTCTTTCTAAGAATTCTCCAGGATATGAATATATTGCCAATATCTTTATTTGGTTTAGTTAATTCTGGAATTTTTGAATAATACTTAAACCTAATAGCTAGCAAAAACGTAATCAAGGATAATATTGAAATGTACACATATTCGCTCTTATATAAAACAATTAAACCAGAGGAGATAAATGTCAGAGTAAGTCCAGTAATACGAGCAGATATTCTGAGTATGGCAAAAAATCCCCCTACCTCTTTTTTGTCAATCAGTGGAGAAATTAAGGAAAACCAATTAGAAAAAAAGATTGAGTTTCCCAGAGAATATATGATAATAGATAAGGTAAATAGAAAAGAAGAATTGTCAGGGATAAAGTAAATCAATGGTAAAATGCCAAAACCAAGTAGCTGCATCCAAATACTAATATTACCAATTTTTTTTATTCCCTTTCTATCAGACAAAAATGCTAATGGTAACTTGATAGCAAGAACAATGATATTAGGAATAAAAGTAAGTAATAAAATTATCACCTCATCCCCTATGCCAAATTTTTGAATGTAGTTGAGGACAAAACCATTTTTGAGGAATATTAATGGAAGTATGCCTACACATTGGCAAAGTATAATATTTATGTGTAATTTTTTAGTTTCTTCTTGAGATAACATAGAACCGTAATTTATGGATTATTATAGCTTAATTTATGCAGCATAATCCGCGATTGTTCTCTCAAGTAATTATCGCGTATTTCTTCAATATTACGCGAAATTTTTTCTAGATTTTTCTCTTTTATAGATTCAAAAACAGCTCTATAATATTTATAATCTTTATTTAAGTGGTGATTATTATTATTCCAATCAAACTCTACATTTTTTATGTTTGAAAATCCCTTTCTTTGAAAAGCAATTGGAGGATGGAGGTGATATAAGTTAATCTTTCCGGTAGCTGCCAGATAGGAGATATAGTCATCTATTCCTAATGGTTTTCCATCATAGGCTATTATTTTGTCGTAAACTGAGTGATTATATAAAATACAGTGCGTACATTGAGCATAATAAATTTGATAAATATTTTCTTTAATCTTTTCACCAATTGGTGTTTCGTAAACGCCTAATTGTAAGATGTCCCAATTATTAGGTAGATTAGATAAAACAGCTTGAATTTTTGCATAGGGTTTTTCAATAAACACAACATCATCTTCAAGGATCAAAATCGCTGACATACATTTATTTTTTGCTATCTCTATTAATCTGATATGGCTTTTGGCACAGCCCATTCTAGGTTCAATTGGGTCATATATCGCTTCAAACCGAACAATGTTGAAATTGTCTGGGAATTTATTCATTTCCTCGGAAAATAGTTTCCAGCGATCCTCCCTATGTTTCAGGTTAATGCAAAATGCAGAGTTATTTAGTTCTTTCACCACTAGGTTATCCTAATACTTAAAAATTTATATTTTCTTAATTATTTTAGTAGTGGTTACTTAAAAACTCAAGCTCATCCCTAATATTACCGAAAAATTGTGGTTTAAAGCCTCCCCTTTTAAGGGGGTAATAAATAAAAATTGTATGCATGAGTATTACCTCTTCTTTTCAAGAAGAGGTAATTATTAATTATTAATTATTCATTATTAATTATTAATTGTTGAACTAAGCTAATACGCATTTTAAATGAGTATTAGCAAGTCAAAAGTAAAAACTAAAATTAATAAGGATTTTCTTCTTAACTAGGTATACAACAAATATGTGGTTTAAATGCCTAACAGTTTAATATTGATATTGGTTTGAATCTATTCAGTCCCATTCAACAATCTCTCTCCCCCTGTAATGAGGTACAGACTTATCTTCAGGCATATCTACCTTTAGAAAAGAACATAATTTCTCCCATGAAAAAGCATATTCTCCATTTTTCCAATTGATAATGAGTAAATCATCTGGGCGATTAGCAAAATAATGTCTAACAGTCTGGTTATGTTTTTCAAACTTATTAATAAAAATATCTTTATCATTCAAGGTTGCTTTAGTTATATAAGGTTCATAAGAGTTATATTGAATCAACTCGAAAGAAGCAAGTAAATATGTTTTTTCAAGCAGATACCAATGAGAAATTAAGCTTTGCCACCAACTCTCCGAATCTCGTTCAGTTAGTATAAATTTGCTATTAGGATATATGCGTTCAAGTTCAGCATAAAGGGTTGGAAACGGTACATCATTAAACCCTTCATAGGCTTTTAAGCAAGGCGCTAGAACTTCTAATATTTCTTTGTGTGACATATTTTTATTGATTTGGTTTTCATACTTAAATGGCCAATGAATTGAATTAATGCCAACCCTTGTTAAGGCATAATGCAAGCTACGCGTACCTGTTTTATGAAACCCAATTCCAAAAATCTTCTTCATAAATAACCTAATAGTTTTAAGCTTAACTGAACTTAACTGTCAATTCGGAAAAATTTTTAAACTTACTCTTTTTCTGATTTTTTATATATTTCTGGTGCGGAGTATGTTAATCAACAACTAAGCTGATCGTAATTTTCCTCATAGCCAAAATACCTGATATCATTCTTGTAATATTCAGATGCTAATGCTAGCAATTCTTGATCATAATATTCCCAGTATGGTTTTTTACGACTAGCAGAAGCTACATTTAGATGCGGCAATTGAGGATCAAAATCAAACCTATTGGCTATGTAAGCCCAATCTTCCCGTAAGGATTCGTATTTACCAACAAAATCTACCTTACACTTTTGGTTATGATAAAGCGTTGCATACTGGCTTTTAAAATGTCTGTCAGCCAAATGATGAGGGATGGTAACAATAGTTTTGACAAAATCACTAAATGTCATACCTGCTCTTATTTTATATTTATAATTTAGTTTATAATTACTTTCAAAATATGTCTCAAAATTAGAGTCAAACTCTACTCGATCGCGAAAACAAGAGACAAGTCTACAAAAGGGATTTCTCACAAAAGCAAATTTAAAATAAGTGTCATAATGGTTTGGTAAAGGTTCAACTTTCCTGTATCCATTCCAGATATCTTTTAAATGAATATCCATCTCATTGTTGCTCTCAATTGAGTATGCCTTTCCCAGGGTAGTTTTGATTGAAGTACAAGCAACTTTTGATGTTACTAGATAAATTAGTTTTCTATCATCAAAAATGAAATATACAGCTCTATCATATTCATTTGATTGCTCATGCTCAAGAAACACATTTCCTCCTAATTTTAGGTTTCTTTTTCGTAAGCATTCAGCTATTAGCAGTCAGCTCTCAGCTTTTCCTGGGTTGTGATAATTTTTAATTCTCCAAGGATACTAATTCCGCGTTTCAAAATAATGAATTTATAACTCTTAACTGACGGCTGAATGCTTAATCTTTTTCTGAGAAAATGTAACAAATTAAATGCCACAAATATCAGTTAAAATTGCTTTGTTTGGTTGTGAATTTTCGTCATATAAATTCTCAAAGCCAAACTGTTCCAATATTTTAAATCCAGCATCGATATTTTTACTGGCTAATTCGTTCTTCCATGAAGTTATTGGGCACGTTTTTGAGAGAATATTGCTTTCTGGCCCCGCAAAGCAGCTAGCCTCTTCAACAATCTCTTTTTCTATGTTTGTTTTAATTTCCTGGTTTTCTGAGTTGATGAAACTAAAAAGCTTAGAGATTTCATCGCTGGGATTATAATAAATATCTTCATAGAAGAAAACATACAATTGTTTTGATTTAAACTGGCATAATGGAACATAATTAACAATGCACCAAATAAGTATCTGACACAATATGTAGTCATTTTCCAAACTCGTTTTTTTTATGATATCTTCAAACTTTTCCAAATAATCTTCATACAAGTGTGGTTGATGTAGTAACTCTAATGGGTTAGTAACCCAATACCAATATTTCTTTTTTTGTACAGATAAAGCAACAGAAAAAGGGTTTCGTATAAGTAAAGCAATTTTGATTGTGGGATAACGAAGATAAACCCAATAAGAAAAAAGGTTGGCAAAAATATCTTTTATCAAAAGTCTTTGATATTGGTTAGTGGAATCTCCTTGATAACCTCTATTAACACGAGGATGGCTAAATCTTCCAGAAAAAACTTCATCTGATATTTCTTCTAAGGAATCATGTCGAGAATCTGATCTTATATAGTAATTTGCCTGTAAAAAATTCATTTCTTGTACACGTTTAGGATGAAAAGGCTCAAGCATTTCACGGTATTTTTTTGCATGATTAATAAGATTCATCACCCAAGTTGTACCACTACGGGCATTACCAATAAGCCATATAGTTTCTTGCATTTTGTTTCCTCTTTATTCAAATCGTAATATAAAATTCGGTTGAACAGTCGTCATTGCGACGATAGGAAGCAATCTCAGTGGCGCACAGAGATTGCTTCCTTCCACGGAGTGACCGTCGCAATGACGTGGGTATAGTAATTATCCAGATTTGATATAAGAACCTATTTGAAAAGCTTAAACAGAACTAAAAATTTTTAGATTTAGCCAATTGACTCACCATAATATAAATCTTCTAAATCTCCAAGACTAGCCTCAAAAGCCTCTCGCTCCTGACTCCTAAAGACTTCAGACCGCAGAAAATGTCAAATGATGCTTAATTTCCTCCAATAAATCCGCTATAGATAAATCAGAAGGTAAAATTTTTGTAGCTATCTTGCTCAAGACTAAACTTAGATTTTTTTGTGTCAGATTGTCTGGTAATTGAGAATTAGAATTTTCTAAGACCAAAATCGGAGGTTTTGCGACAATTTGCTCTAAATTAGATAATGCTTGGTCTAATCCTAATGGTAATTTATCCTGCAAACAAATTAGTAGCAAATCTACACTTTGATTTTGTAACTGTTGCCAAACCTCAATCCAAGATTTACCAATTAAACTTTTAAATCCAGAAGTTTCAAGATACTGAACTAATACCTGCGTACTATCAATTGGTAATTTGTTTTTTTCACTATCTTTCCCACTTTCTTGAGTAATTTCATCCCAGTTTTGATTGCCAACTTCTACATGAGGAATAAATGCTGAAAAACTTGGTGAATTAAAAGTATCATCTGCCAAATTTAGATCCTTTCTTTCCTGATTCAAATCCGACAAACTAACTTTAGCCTTGTGAGACAAAATATCTTTTAAGGGAGCTGTTAAATCTGTAATATTCGCCACATCCATAACCAATATAGTTGGCTTCCAACTCATACCTGCAGCAATAGAAATTACTTGACACAAAGCAGAGGTTAAATATTCATCATCAAGTTTTGTTTCTGTTAAATTGTTGTCATTTTTCTCAAAAGCTAAACAAGGAAACACAGAAAGTTGTTTAAATTGATTAGCCACTTGAGTAGTTTCAGAATCTAGAGTTACTAAAGGAATAGCTGTTAAAGTAGAATATCGACTTAGTTTCTGAATAAATTGAACTGAATTTACTGAATTACTAATTTTTTCGATGAGAATAACATTAGGCTGCCAAATCTTAGCAAGTAAATTTGCTTGAGCTAAATCATCTGCTTCTATTACTGTATATTCTCCTGGCAACGAAAGGAACTTACCCTCATAAATAGAATCTTCTTCAGTCGATTGCTGAAACTCATGTTTACCTGGAACCAAGCGCAGAATTACTAACTTTTGATAATGATTTTGTGATGCTGAATCAGGAAATTCTGCCAGTATTTCTTCTAATCCTAATTGTTCCACAGGTAAACTTAAAAACCTATTTGCACCATTATTTATCGCTCGTTCTTTATCCCCTCTAGTTGCAGTTATTACTACAGGAATCTGACAAGTATCAATATCCGTTTTCAGCAGAGTTAATACATCCCAACCTGATAAAAGAGGCAGTAATGGATTAAGAAATATAAATTTTGGTTGTAATTTTCGCGCCTTTTCCACCGCTTCTGTGCCAGAACGTGCAATAACAACTCGATAACCTAAACCTGTTAATTTACTCGTTAAATCTTCAATAAATCGTGGCACTGCTTCAACAATCAAAACTAAACGAGATGAATAATTAATAACAGGTACTTGGTAATTATTAACAGGTAATTTATTATATTTTTTTGTACCAACTTCACTTTTCCGAGTAGGAATTAATCCTTTTTCTTTGAGATAATCATTTGTTTCCCATCCCTCAGTTCCTAAATCTTTTGGAGGCGGACTAGGCGGCAAAATTAACGTAAACTCACTTCCTTTACCTTCCTGAGAAATAAACGTAACATCCCCACCATGTAAACGAGCTAAACGTTGAGTTAATACCAAACCTAAACCAGTTCCTTCAAACTGACGAGTCAGAGGATTTTCTAATTGTTGAAACTTCTGAAAAATCAAATGTTGCTTATTTGCTGGTATACCAATGCCACGGTCCCAAACTGTAAAAGTTATCCACTTTTCCCACTTAGCTACTTTCAATCCCATCTTGCCATCTGCTGGAGTAAACTTAAAAGCATTGGATAATAAATTTACCAACATCTGACGCAAACGCAATTCATCTGCAATAAAACTATTTAGGTCAGATTCTATTTCCAACGTATATTTTGTTTTTAAAGAATCAGTTAGTGAGGAAGAATATGAGTCTTGAAGACTTTTATTCTGAAGTTGTAAAGCATCTTGAAAAGCACGATCGCAAACTTTCTTAATATTCACAGGTTCAGAGTTTAACTCCATCTGACCTGTTTCCATGCGAGTCAAATCTAGGATATCATTAACTACAGCCATTAAATGACGACCACTTTCATGAATTAGTTGAGCATAACGAGCTTGACGTTCATTAAGACTGCCCAGAGCTTGCTCCTTCAACAAACTAGATAAACCCAATACAGCAGTTAACGGCGTTTTCAGCTCATGGCTAATACAAGCCAAAAATTCGTCCTTAAGTCGATTAAGCTGAATCAAATCAGCATTTTTAGCTTCCAACTCCTTCGCTATCAAGCGTTGCTCCGTGATATCCTGAGCTAAAATTAATGTCAAGTCAAATAATGGTTGACTACTAAATTGCCATACTCTTTCCTGGCCATTTTTTTGAGGACAAGTACAAAGGTAGGTATTTGGTTGAGTGTAATAACAAAAGCTAGAAGCAGAATTTAACTCTGGTAATTTCGCTCGTTCTTGTAAAAGGGTTGCAGGAGAAAACCTCCAATTAGTTGTAGCTGGACATGATAATGTAATCATATCTTTTACTACTGCTAGAGAGTCTGGCATTGTGACTCCTCCGGGCTGTTGTTTGATATTTTTGCTGGATAAACTGACAACAGCATCTGCAATTTTCATCAAATCAGATTCTTTTGTTATCTGAGAACGCCATGCCAGATTTTGCTTGATAATTTCGCCTTCATTGTTCTGTAACATTAAAGGTAGAGGCAATGTTTCCAAAAGATCTAATAATAAATAGTGGTAGGAAGAGGTATCTGCTGTTGTTTGGGGTAAATTTTTATTGGGAGTAGGTGTAGGTAAAAACTTCCCGTATGTGTTTATCAAATTTTCTGGAGCAGAGATACTATTTTTGCTACTCAATTTTGCCTCTAGAACTTGATTTGTAGCAATAAATTCTAGTAGATACCAGGTATCTAGTAGCCCTAAAAATTTACCTGCCTTGTCTACCACTGCAATAGGTGTACTAGGAGGTGCAATACCTAATGTATCAGATTCTTCATTAATTTTCCCTTCTGATTGGGCTTGGAGATATGGCCATAACTGAGTAATAGTTAAATCTGCTGACAATACTCTCAGGCCATTAAGTGTTAAAGAATCTACTTCAGATAGAGGTTTTTGCCAATTCAAAGTTAGAGCATGATTTTGAGAAGATTGATTTTCAGGCTTTAAATCTATATCGGGAATTAAATTATGTAAGTAAATTAGTCCTAGTGGTTTGTATTGATGATTTACTACTACTAACTCATTGTATTTTTCTTTGCAGAAAATTGACCATACTACCTGCAAATTTTCTGTGTGTAAGCAGATTGGTATAGAATATACAAATTTTTTTAGAGTAGTGTAGGCCATTGACATGACAGTTAGAGCATATAATATGCTGAGAGTAAGTTCTTTAGCAATGAGTGTATTTTGACTAACCTAACCAGAATTTAGGCCATTATTACGAAACCTAAATTATCCCCACATCGATCTACAAAACTATTAAAAATAGCTACGTTAACACTTGGTAGGAAACTTCTCTTCTATAATTTTATAGTTAGTTAAAATCTTGATGCCGATTGGCGATCGCCACATAAATAAATACTTTATACGCTGATACAATTCCGTTAAGCTAGTGCTATGTTAGATATATTCTTGGGTTGGGAAATTAAATAGGGCTTGCTGAATAAAGTCTTTTTGTTAGGGTAGGGAGTAAGCAGCTATGCTGGAGGCAGTAGTTAAAAGTTAGGATTTAGGGGAGTTGTATAAGAGGCAATCATTCAGGCGTTGCCCCTAAGTTTTTCTCTGATCATTACCCCAAAATCCTCACTTTTTCCCCTCCATCCACCTAAAAGCTGGTACTTTTTCAGTACCTAAAATTCTTCAAACCAATATCTGTTAATGCTTTGATATTTAATCAGCAAGCCCTAAATATAATTAAAGAAATACTATTCATAATCAAGCTATATTTTTTATGCTATCTTCCTTACAAAGAAAATATAGAGACGATATATGTTAATATTTATTAAAGTTTGTTTTTAGATGTTTAATATAGTAATTATTTTGTAATGGAGATTTCTCAGATTACAGATTCCAACCCTAACCAAGATTTAGCTACTGTACCTAAACCTTTGTCTACTCAAATATCTGTCTGTGTATACCTACATAACGATCGATTTGCTAATTCAGTAATGAAATTACTAAGTAGCGATCGCTATCTTGTGGCACTTACTAATTCTTCAAGAGAATTTTTTCAGCTTGTTGAGGAAAATAGTAACATAGATTGTCTGATTTTCCAAGAGTATTCTGAACTAACTTCTTTGATCGAGAAATTAGAAAATAAATCAATTTTACTACCTGCTGTAATAATCAAACAATTTAAATCTGAACTCGATCAAGAAAATCATAATTTAGCTAATACTCATTTTACTAAATCTCAGGAACAGCATAACGATTCAAATTTTATTTACCACAATGCAGAAGTTTCATTATTCATTGAACAACTAAGCCAAATTGATTTTTATATTGGGCAGTCAATTCAAAAATTTCTGAAACTTTCTCCAAGTAATTCCTCAACAGATAAGTCTCAAAAGCCAAGCAAAATTGCCGATGAAAATACCAAAAATTTACTCCATCAACAGCAACGTAGATTGTCTGAAAAATTAAGAGAAAGATTAGGATACCTAGGTGTGTATTACAAAAGGAATCCCATGAATTTCATTAGGAATATGCCTCCAGAGGAGCGTCATAAGTTTTTAGAGCATCTTAACTTAGAATACCGTCACATTGTTCTCAAATATTTTTCTAAAGATAATTCCGTTAACAATCAAATAGACGAGTTTGTCAATTTATGTTTTTTCTCAGATATTCCTGTAACACAAATTGTAGAAATTCATATGGATTTAATGGATGAATTTTCTAAACAATTGCAGTTAGAAGGACGTAGTGAGGAAATATTACTTGATTACCGATTAACTCTAATAGATACAATAGCACATCTGTGTGAAATGTATCGACGTTCTATTCCTAGAGAATCTTAAAAAAATTAAATTATAAAATAAAAATTAACTAGCTCAATATTGTGTCATTGCAATGATATTCTAGATACTCTTGAAAAGTAAGCATCAAAGTTTATAAACATACAAATATATAGGTAAGCTTAAGAACTTTCAAGATACGTACCAGGTAAAGTATTCTTAATTTAAAATTTTATTTTGTAAATAAATAATGTACTTTTAACAAAGTAGAAGATTTTTATATTATCAAATACATTTATAATGAATAAATGAACCTTCAAATTGAACAAGGGAATCGGGTAGAAGAATCGTTGGATTTGGAAAGTATAGGACCGCGACTTAAATGCGGCAATTGTGTTATCCCAATATGGGGAAGTGAATCAAAAAACTAGGGTGGGCTGCGCCCGAAATTACGCCTGTGAACTGGAAGGAGCCGACTCCCCAGGTTGAAGCAGGAAGCAAGCTGCAAAACTGGCATTACCAGGTTTTTCAGAGTTTTGCCGGAATTGTGTAGGTATTGTACAGCAGTTGAGTCAATTGAGGTAAGGAATAAAAGATTTGCCGTTTAACCCTGTAGTAGTCGATCCACTGCAAATGACTAGACTTTCAGGCTTTTGAGTAAGTTTGAGTAAGTTTAGTTGAGCGGTAGGCAAAAGTAAATATTCTTATACCAATTCACTTAAAAAATGTCACAAATAGTTTGTAACTGATGAAGTCAAATAATAAGCTGAAATTACTTTATACTAAAGGTTTTAAGTGCCTAAAATATCACTTCTGTACATCACCAATCCGACAGCTCCCCCCTATCTGACTTTTGACTTTTGACTTTTGACTTTAGTGAAACGGTATGACAAAAGAACTAGCGGGACGTTAAAAGCCCCTACTCTTGAGAGAGGGGATGAAAACGGACACGACGGGGTTTATCCCGCAGTATCCACGTAATCTTAATATTACAAATACACAATCAGGAGATAATTCATAATATCTATTAAGGATAAGGAGGTGATTTATTTGTATGGTTGTCAGCAAAATCTCATCAAGCCTAATCAAGACTTAAAATCAATTCTTGAGTTTATTTGTTCCGAGTCCCACAAACTAACTAATTGTGGTATTTATTATGGTCGCCAATTGTTTTTCAAATCCCAGAAAATAATTGGAAAGTATGACCTAGAAAAAGAGTACAAATCAAATAAACATGTGTCAGCTTTGTATTCACAGGCAGCACAGCAAATACTTAGGTCTATCGCTGAATCTTTTAAATCATATAAAGAATTAAACAAAAAATACAAAAAAAGCTATCTAAATTTTCAACCAAGGATTCCTAAATACCGAAAAAAAGATGGTTTAGCAATAGTGACATATCCCAAACAAGGTTTAAGACTTATGGGGAATAATATCATAATTCCTCTGGGAAAAACCGTAAAACGATGGTTTAAATTAGAAAGCTTTTTAATACCAATGCTATCTAATCTACAGTTTTCAGATATCAAAGAACTACGGATACTACCTCGTAATAGATGTTTTTATCTAGAGTTTGTCTACAAGAAAAAAATAGTAGTTCCAGAAAAATTAAACCCTAAAAATGTCTTGGGTGATGAATAAAAAATATAATTTTTTTTGTAAATTTTGTAAAATTTACACATAGTTAAAACCTCTGTTCATCAAGAAAAAACTCCTCAAATAGCCAAAAATCACTACAGAATAACTATGAGTCCCCTGAAGAAAACCTACGTTTTAAAATTGTACGTTGCTGGAAATACTCCTAATTCTGTGCGAGCGCTAAAGACACTCAAAGAAATCCTTGAGCAAGAATTTCAAGGAGTTTATGCCCTTAAAGTCATAGATGTACTCAAAAATCCTCAATTAGCAGAAGAAGATAAAATATTGGCCACACCAACTTTGTCAAAAATATTGCCCCCGCCTGTAAGAAAAATCATTGGGGATCTTTCAGATAGAGAAAAGGTATTAATTGGGTTAGACCTCCTTTATGAGGAACTCAATGAAGACGAATTTAATCTCTAAAAATGAACTTATTGATACAATTAAAATGAATATAAATTTTAGCTGAATCGCCGATAAGCCTCACACCATAATCTTTGATTTGGCGTAAAATGAATCGGCATCAAATTGAATAGGTTCGATTTTGTGATATAAATACTCTGGACATAGTCGCGATTTTCATTGAGGTATGGCATATAGACTTTTGCCTTCAGGCAAGAGTCTGGGAGCAGATTTCTCTGTATTTACCAAAATTAAAAACGCCGTACATTATGATGCGATAATCCTGATATATGTAGATATACTTATATATTTGCGGATAGCTAAATTTTTTTTAATATTCCAAAGATAAAAATATGAATGAAAATAGTGAATCTATTAAAAGAGATGAAATAGCAACAGTAGGAGTTGAAAAGATTCGGACCATGATTGAGGGGTTTGACGACATCAGTCATGGGGGAATGCCAGTTGGCAGAACTACATTAGTAAGTGGTACATCTGGAACTGGTAAAACATTGCTTGCTATTCAGTTTCTTTATAATGGAATTATCTATTTTGATGAACCAGGAGTATTTGTAACCTTTGAAGAATCTCCCCACGATATTATTAAAAACGCCTATAGTTTTGGTTGGAATTTACAGAAATTAGTTAATGATGGGAAATTATTTATATTAGACGCTTCTCCCGATCCAGAGGGGCAAGATATAGTAGGAAACTTTGACTTATCTGCCTTAATAGAAAGAATTCAATATGCTATTCGTAAATATAAAGCAAGAAGAGTTTCTATTGATTCGGTAACTGCTGTATTTCAACAATATGATGCTGCTTCCGTAGTCAGAAGAGAAATATTTCGTTTAGTTGCCCGACTCAAACAAGTTGGTGCAACTACAATTATGACTACTGAAAGAGTAGAGGAATATGGCCCAGTAGCAAGATTTGGAGTTGAAGAATTTGTCTCGGATAATGTTGTGATAGTTCGTAACGCTCTAGAAGGCGAGCGTAGAAGGCGAACCATGGAAATATTAAAACTGAGGGGTACAACCCACATGAAAGGGGAATATCCATTTACTATTACTAATGATGGTGTAAATATATTCCCACTAGGAGCAATGCGGCTAACTCAACGTTCTTCAAATGTTAGAGTTTCCTCGGGAGATGAAGTTCTAGATAAAATGTGTGGCGGTGGTTTCTTTAAAGATTCAATCATATTAGCAACTGGAGCTACAGGTACAGGAAAAACTCTTTTAGTAAGTAAATTCTTAGAAAATGGTTGTACAAATAATGAACCTGCGATGCTATTTGCTTATGAAGAATCTCGCGCTCAATTATTTCGTAATGCCTATTCTTGGGGTATAGATTTTGAAGAATTAGAAAGAAAGGGATTATTAAGAATCTTGTGTAGCTATCCAGAATCAGCAGGTTTAGAAGACCACTTACAAATTATTAAATCAGAAATTGCCAACTTTAAACCCTCTAGAATAGCTATTGATTCTCTATCTGCTTTAGCAAGAGGAGTAAGTAATAATGCTTTTAGACAATTTGTGATTGGGGTTACAGGTTTTGCCAAGCAAGAAGAAATAACAGGATTTTTTACCAATACGACTGATCAATTTATGGGGTCTCATTCTATTACAAATACTCATATTTCTACTATTACTGATACAATTATCATGTTACAGTATGTCGAAATTCGTGGTGAAATGTCCCGCGCTATTAATGTCTTCAAAATGCGTGGTTCGTGGCATGACAAAGGAATTAGAGAATATACAATAACATCAAATGGTCCTGAAATCAAGGATTCCTTCCGTAGTTATGAAAGAATTATTAGTGGTTCTCCTACTAGAATTACAGTTAATGAGAAAAGTGAATTATCTAGAATAATACAGGGAGTTCAAGATAAGACGCCTGAAGAATTAGGATAGAATTAGAAATCTGCAGAAAAGAGGCAACAGCTCAGAAAGGCAACAGGCAAAAGTTTAGACTATCTGCTACGGCCAAATTTTCTGATAGTTAGGGGAAAAATATTAGCATTTTGAGACATATTGAGCCAAAAACTTTGCACCCTACATTCCGCACGACAAAACGTAGTGGACTGTTTCATCTTAAATGTTGCATTAGAAAATGGGGTGATGGGGGGATGGGGTGATGGGGGGATGGGGTGATGGGGGGATGGGGTGAGGTGTGGAGGGGGTGA
>NZ_JAAHHG010000012.1 GCF_010692555.1 Okeania sp. SIO3B5
CATGTCCGGATAATCAGTGATAAAAAAACCTTTTCCTTTCTAATCTTTTCTTTCCTTCTGCCTCCTGCCTCCAGCATAGCTGCCTTACCTCCTCCAAAGTGTAAGTATTCAACCGGACATGATATAACTCCTGTCTCCTGTCTCCTGTCTCCTGTCTCCTACTCCAGTAAAAAAACTTTATTCAGCAAACCCTAATTAATAATTAATAATTAATTGTTGAACACAGATTGTTGCATACTTTTGAAAGCAATTCATTTTTTAGCATGGATATAATCAACAAAGTAAAATTGAGGAATTAACCACAATTTCAACCAAGCATAAATTCCCATTCCTAAAAGTGCTGTAATTACTAAAGGTAAACCTATTTTAATCCGCAAATAATCTGGAAAAATAGCTACTCCAGACACAATAATTATGAAATAAGTTATAAGTAAAATTTGTAATCTTTGTAGATTTTTCAATGCCTGCCGACAACTACTACAATGCTGAGTATGTTGTTTGTAACGATCCAATAGGAAGGTATGATTATTATTTATTAGATAATTATTGGAATCACTAATTCCTACTTCACTCCAAGGTAATTTACTATTACAATATTTATCAAACCAATTTCTAAACTCAATTACTGAACGGTCTGCATTTGTAGGCAATTTATAAGCTGTTTTCCAACTTTCACTTGATTGTTTTTGTTGCAGTAAATGCTCCTGTTGATTTAGTAAAACCATATCCCCATCAAAAACCAAGTTGCGAATTCTAATGTGTTCCAACCAACGTGGTGTTAATCGATGAATTGTTTTCCCAAAGTTTCTAGAAAACTGAGCAATAACTCTAGACTTACCAGGAAATACTGGTAAAGCATAAATCACAAGTCCTAGTTTTTTTTCAGCATTACCGAAACTAATTTCATATTCTAAACGACAAGGTGGTTCAAAAGTAATTTTTACAGGTAAACTTCCGGGGCAAAAAACTTCAATTAAATTGATTGTTGATTCTAAAATATCTATAACTTTTGCTATAGCTCTGTTTCTATTACCTTGTACTCCGTGATGAGCAAAAGGAACATGACTAGGATCTATGACATTTTCTATGAGAATTTGCCAATCATATTCCAGATCGCGAACATAAGAAGACCACACAAAACCTTTTTCAGCATCTATTTGTGGTGATAATGGTAGAGATGTTGTAGCTGCTAGTTCTGGTGTTTTCGCATCAGGCCAAACCCAGAGTAAATCATTTTCCTGTCGCACTGGTAATGAAGTAACACAGAAATTTTGTTGATTTTTTGCTATAATTCCAGGATTTTCAGCTTGGGGAATATGAGTACAGATTCCTTGAGCATCAAATTGCCAACCATGATAACTACACATTAAATTACCAGTCTTTTCATCAACACGACCTTCGCTTAAAGGAGCTAGACGGTGAGGACAAACATCTAAAAATACTCGGTAATTCTCAGAATATCTTGGCTTCCAGATGACTAGACGTATTCCCAACAGAGTTACGGGAGTTGGGATTTCTGGATCGAGGTCTTCAATGGGAGAAAGAGGATACCAGTGCTGAAAAAAATTAAATTCCGTTTGCATTGTATTTCAGGTAGTAGGTTTTAGGTCAAGTTAATTAGTTATATCATGTCCGGATAATCAGTTATAAAAAAACCTTCTCCCTTTAAACTTTTCTTTCCCTCCTGCCTTCTGCCTTCTGCCCTCTGCCTTCCCTTCAAACCATTCAAAAATTGTTGCTGAATTTTTGCCAATGCAGTCATAACCAGCAACTCTCTATTTTTCCAGATCTAGCCAAAGCAACTTTTATTTTACCTCATTTCTGTCCCAACTTTAATTGAATTGAAATTATACCAATTCCCATGCATTAATGCTATACTTCCAATAGGACTTCAGTTATTAAGTAATAATAATGATTCAGTAATGAATGTAGAGGATTATCGGCATTAATCCAAAATATCTTATGCCTTTAAACCCTACTCCCTACTCCCTACTCCCTACTGCCTACTCCCAAGTAAATGTAGAAAAACTTTTGATAAATGGTATTACTATAAATGACACTCTTTAATATTTTTCTTGCGTTTAATGAAGCAACAATATCTAATTAATGCTAATATTTTGTTATGAAAAATCTAAAGAAAAAGTCATCAAAAGAAGAATTGCTAGATGCAGCAGCCGTCATACTGGTTGATAATTCCAGTACTTCTTTATTAACGAGGCAAAATAATGAACAAAATTAAATGGCGCACTATTCTCGGATTAATTTTGGTATGGGTTGGCACAATTTTAAATTGGGAGTGGATGTGGGGTATTTTATTTCTGATCTGGGTTATTTCTGACTTCTTTACTGGTGTAACTTACTTCATTGAGCCGATTACCAAAAAAGATAATCCTCTTCTCTATTGGCTAATTATGATTTCTTGGGTTGCTCTTAGTGTTTTAAGCATTGCTACTATTTTCAACTAAAATAAAATTGTCTCATGAACACAAACAAAACTATGCCCGTTCTTCCTATCGAAGCCTATACTTCTCAAGAATGGTTTAATAAAGAACAAAAATATATTTTTAGTAATACATGGCAGTTTGCAGGTTTTATCGAAGATTTAAACGAACCAGGAGACTATCTCACAGTTCAAGCAGGACTAAATAATATTCTGGTTATCTATGGTGAAGATCAGCAATTAAAAGCCTTTCACAATGTTTGTCGTCATCGGGGAACTCAACTATTACGAGCAGTTGGTAAGAGTAAGAAATTTATTACTTGTCCATATCATGACTGGACATACACTCTTGATGGTGAATTATCGGCTGTTCCCGAACGCAAAACTCAATTTCCAGATTTGGACATGAGCTTACTCTGTCTCCATAAAGCTTCTGTAGGAGTTTGGCGAGGAATGATTTTTGTCCATCCTGATGCCAATGCAGAATCTCTAAGTAATTGGTTTGGCGGTATTGAACCTTATTTGGGAGCTCATCAACCAGAAAAACTTGTGGAATATGAAGGGGCCAGAACCCGTCATGAAATCAATGCTAATTGGAAAATTGTGGTAGAAAACTACATTGATGGCTATCATCTAGCTCATCTCCACTCAGAAACTCTGTTTATGTATGACCATAGAAAACAACAAACAGGTTTTGTAGGCAACCATTTTTATTTTTATGAGCCTTTAGCAAAAGATTATGGTGCAGATATTCAAAATAATTCACCTTACCCTCTAATCGATCATATCCCTCCAGAAAAAATTGGAGCTTATGTACCGATGTTATTTCCTAATTTAGGATTATCAGAAACAGAATCAACTTGGTCGATTTTCCATATCATTCCCATCGCACCAGATAAATGTGTTGTGGAAATTAGAAGTAAAATCATGCCCGTTTCTAGTTGGGATTTTGCAGCTCAAGAATGGAAATCTTGGAATTATTTTAAATCTCGCCAAGGAGATAAGTATAAAACAAAAGATAAAAATGATCCCATGGCATCGGGTGATTTTATGGCAGAGGATATTTATGTTTGTGAACAACAACAGAAGTCATTGCAATCACCGTACTTTTCTGTTGGAGCAATTGCTAAAGATTTAGAGAAATCTGTTTATCAATATCAGAGAAATGTACAAAATTATATTGAGAAGCAATCCTAGTGCTGCTACCAGGAAGTCAAAATTCAAAAGTCAAAAGTCAAAAGTCAAAAGTATTGATTGGTAAAGCTTTTATGATTTTGTAACTGGTCAGTTATTTCCGCCATTCTGCACTATAGTCATTCCAGTTAAGATTGAGACAAGGGTTTCTTACTTTGAAAGAGTGTCAGCTGAAAAAGTGTTCCAGTCTTATTCAGAATGACTATAGTTTTATAAAGATGAGGACTCATCAGATTTTAAATTCATATGCTCGGCTCCCCAGTCTCTCATGGAAATCATAATTGGCTCCAGAGTACGACCATAATTTGTCAGGGAATATTCTACGTGTGGTGGGACTTCAGCATAGACTTTTCGCGCGACAATATTATCTTTTTCCAATTCACGTAATTGATTAACAAGCATACGCTGCGTAATGCCTTTAATTTTTTTCTTCAATTCGCCGAAGCGTAAGACATCATTCTGTAAGAGATTAAAAATAATCACAGGTTTCCACCGTCCACCAATCACCGATAATGTGGCTTCGACAGAACACCCATAGGGGCGATCGTAATTATTTTTCTGCGTCATAATTCTTTAAACCTTTCAATAGTTACTTTTTACTCACTATATAAAAAAAATGTACGTACTTGTCATTATTTGCATTTTTATTATACTTTTAATCATATAACTCATAAACGAAGGCAGAGGGCAGAAGGAACAATTGGTTTTAGTTCGCGGACACTTATGTAGCAATGAACACTGGTATATTTACAAATTGCAGGAGGGGCTAATATCAAATCCGGTAGCATCGGTGTAATAAGATAGTGAATTCAGAATCCAGAATCCAGCAATTCTGCAATCCAGAATTTAGAATCCAGAATTTAGAAGGGAAGAGAACTCAGAACTCTTTCCACTCTGGGTGAAGATGGAATATTTTTTTATACCGAATTAAACGGATTTGATATAATATCATGTCCGGTTGAACAGTTATAAATAAACACTCAGAATTCAGCAATTCTGCAATTGCTGAATTCAGGAGGGAAGAAAGAACAAAAGAAGGAGAAAGTTTTTTATCACGCTATTATCCGGACATGATATTACGCAAAAACTCTAATTGCAGGGTGTGTTGCAACGCACCATATATTAAGGCTATGGGATAATAGATAATTTTGCGTAAGTCTTCTGATGACAAAAAAAATCAAGTCTCAAGCCTCCCCTTTGAAGAGGATAAAAAAGAAAGTTTCCTATTTCAAGCCTCCAGTTTAAGCCGGAGGTACTGATAGCGTAGCTCCTCTGTCAAGAGGTTAATATCATGTTCGGTTGAACAGTTATAAATAAACTACTCAGAATTCAGAATTCAGGAGGGAAGAAAAAAGAAAAGAAGGAGAAAGTTTTTTTGATCACGCTCTTATCCGGACATGATATAAATAGCTAAAAGTCTTATATTATCAGCAAGCGGATTCGATTAATGCTTGTAAGCAGGCTGTTTATGCTTCAATCGACAAGCCAATTGAAGAGGCGCTGAAGGAAGAAGCTTACTGGCTTTATCAGGCAACAAGCAAAACACCAGCGATTAAGCGTTTCCAAATCGCAGATGACAAAAGTTTTCAAAATGATATGGAGAATCAGCGTAACTGGGAGCAAGGAGTTATTGCTATTCAGGAAATTGAATAATGAGTACTGAACATAATTTTCTTAAGCTGAGGAGAAGGAGAGTAGAGGAGCAAATAACCACTAATCCATCCCAGTGAGGAAACTTTCTCAATACGGCAATAAACTAATGTTTTATGATTACATTTTTGCAAAAATACTTACCATTTTTAGCTATTGTAATGGTGATTGGGTAGTCTCACGCTCTTGGAGAAATTAACATGATTAAAATGAAGAACATAAGAACATTTCTATTACTCGCACTACCACTTATAAGCATCGTAATAGCCGTCACTTGCACTAACTCCCAGGTCACATCCCAAAGTATCGAGCCAGAATCAGCAACCAAGCCAACCTCCGAGGTCGTCTTGAGGTCCGAAGTCCAGTGGGGACCGCTGAACCCCGCCCGTGGCGACCAAAGCCCGAGGGCTGGTACTCTTTGGGGCGATCGCACTGGCTCCGGGCCTTCAGGCTTCCTCGTAGAGTTTGTGGACGGCTTCTCGTCCCCACCTCACATTCACAATATCACCTACCGTGGAGTGGCCATTAGCGGCACAGTTCACAACGATGACCCGAATGCGGAGAAGATGTGGCTGCCGACGGGTTCTTTCTGGACGCAGCCAGCCGGAGGTGTACACATTACTGCTGCCGAGGGTAGCAACAACCTGGCATACATAGAGATCGATGAAGGGCCGTATCTTGTCCTTCCCACTGAGGAGGCGTTTTCTAGCGATGACAAGCCGATTAATGTGGACCCATCGAACATCGTTTGGATTGACCAGCCCGGAATACCAGCTTCTGCCAATGGACCAAAGGTAGCCTTTCTTTGGGGCAACCCGCAGGACGATCAATTATACGGGAGTTTTGTCAAGCTACCTGCTGGATTTACTGGAAAGATACTTAGCCATGGCTCGACATTCCACGCTGTGGTAATCCAAGGTCAACCACAGTACCAAGTAACGAGTGAGACCGATCTCAAGACCTTAGTGCCGGGCAGTTATTTCAGCTTGAAGGAAGAGTCGGTGCATCAAGTCTCGTCTAAAGCAACAGAGGAAAGCATCATCTATGTACGCACGAATGGCAAATTTGATGTCATTCCGGCGTAGCTCAAGAAGTAACCTCGCCCGATCCTAATAAGCTAGCTAATATAGCACTACGCATTAAGGTTAGGATATTTCCCAATCCTGTTCGCGGAGCGTTTCCGCAGGAAAAACCCTTTGACAGTTCTACTATTCCCTATTCCCTATTCCCTAGCGCGTAGCGCCATAATATTTAAAATTTGGAGGTAAAAACTATGAAAGCAGTAGGCTTAACTCAATATTTACCAATTAACAATGAAAATAGTCTGTTAGACGTTGAAATTCCTAAACCCACAGCTAAAGGCAAAGATTTATTGGTACAGGTTAAAGCAATTTCTGTTAACCCAGTAGATACTAAAGTCCGCTCTCCTCAAGACAAGGTTGAATCTGAACCCCGCATTCTTGGTTGGGATGCAGCAGGTGTAGTGGTAGAAATTGGAAAAGAAGTAACAGAATTTCAGCCGGGAGACGAGGTTTATTATGCAGGAGATATTACTCGTCCTGGTAGCAACAGCGAATTTCATTTAGTGGATGCCAGAATTGTTAGTCGCAAACCCCAGAATTTAGATTTTGCTCATGCAGCAGCTTTTCCTCTTACTGGTATCACTGCTTGGGAAGCTCTGTTTGAAAGATTGAATATTGATAAAACAGGAGCAAATGCAGGCAAATCAATTTTAATTATCAATGGTGCAGGGGGAGTTGGTTCTATTGCGATTCAAATAGCGAAAAAGCTAGCCAAGTTGAATGTTATTGCTACAGCATCTCGTCCTGAAACTATCGCTTGGTGTCAAAAATTTGGTGCCGATGAAGTGGTCAATCATCGCAATAATCTTGCGGAGGAAATCGAGAAAATTGGTTATCAAAATGTCGATTATATTCTGTGCTTGAACGACACCGATGGTCACTGGGAAGCTATGACTAGAGCTGTTAAACCCCAAGGCACGATCTGTTCTATTGTCGAAAACGAACAACCGTTAGACATGGAAACTTTAAAGAGTAAAAGTGCTGGCTTTGTTTGGGAATTTATGTTTACTCGCTCGATGTATCAAACAGAAGATATGGCAGAGCAAAGTAATTTACTTAATGAGTTAAGTCAACTGATCGAAGATGGTGTAATTGTTACAACTTGCAATGAGGTAGTCAAACCGATCAATGCTAAAAACTTACGGGATGTTCATCAACGCCTTGAAAAGGGTAGAACGATTGGAAAAATTGTTTTAGCTGAATGGAGTTAATCTTTAACTCGCTATCAGCTATTAGCTATCAGGTATAATATCATGTCCGGTTAAATAGTTATAAATATAATGATGGAGGAGTCAGGAGTCATATCATGTCCGGTTGAATAATTAGACTTTGGTGGAAGGAAGGCAGGAGGCAGGAGGCAGGAGGCAGAAGGTTTTCTACCATTGTCACCTTAATTTTATACACGCTCCGATGCTACCGGACATGATATCAGGAGGGAAGAAAGAAGTAATAACCAAGAAAAAAGAGGAGGAAAAGGAGAAAGTTTTTTTTATCACTAATTATCCGGACATAATATAACCACCAGATATAGTAGGGGGTTAACGGCCGTTAACCCTTACAAATGGTGTATAATTTTGTCTTTTGCGTCAGCCCTGTTTCTAATTATTTTTTGTGCAACAAAGCCATTGTCAAACTAACTTTTCACCAAAATTTTTAACTATTTTTCAAACACCGAATTGCCTCCAACAAACCTCTAGCTTTATTAATACTTTCCTCATACTCTGTTTCCGGCACAGAATCAGCAACTAAACCAGCTCCCGCTTGCACAGTTACCGTGTGTTTACCATCATTTTTCGGCCGAACCACCATAGTTCTAATCGTAATCGCACTATCCAACTGACCCTCAAAATCATAATGTCCATAAACCCCAGAATAAGCACCCCGACGACAAGATTCTAATTCATTAATAATTTCCATCGCCCGAATTTTCGGCGCACCGCTAACAGTACCCGCAGGAAAACAAGCCTTCAATAAATCCCAAGCAGTTTTATCATCTGCCAATTCTCCCACCACATTACTAACAATGTGCATCACATGAGAATAACGTTCAATTATCATTAATTCATCAACTTTTACCGTTCCCACTCTGCAAACACGCCCCAAATCATTTCGACCTAGATCTACTAACATAATATGTTCCGCTCTTTCTTTCGGATCTTGCAACAACTCCTCAGCTAAAGCATTATCCTCTGCATAAGTTTTGCCACGGGGACGAGTGCCAGCAATTGGTCTAACCGTAGCAAGACGTTTGCCATCAGGGGTATTTTCTGCTTTCACCATAACTTCCGGACTCGAACCGATGATTTGCCAATCACCAAAATTAAAATAAGCCATGTAGGGAGAAGGGTTAATTAGTCGTAGGGAACGATAAAGATCGAATGGCTCCCCTGTATATTCAGTTGAAAGTTGTTGCGAAATAACTACTTGAAAAATATCTCCTGCTTTGACATAGTCTTTAGCTTTTTCAACGTTGGCACAAAATTGCTCGCGGGGTGTATTACTGCTATAGATGTCTCCAACTTCTCGATCTTTTCCACCAGGTGGTTGCCATTCTAGTAAACTATTCTGTTGCGATAGAGGAGATTGCAATTTATCTACTAACTGAGAAACTCGGTCGCACGCTTGTTGATAAGCTGCCTCTAAATCTATTTCTGGAGAACGGATGTCAGCGTAGGCGATCGCCCAAATCTTCCGTTTTACCTGGTCAAAAACCAAAAGATTATCGACCTGCATCCACAAACCATCAGGTAAATCATTTTCAGTATATGGGTAAACAGGTACACGAGGTTCTATCCACCGAATCAACTCATAACCCCAAAAACCAAATAAGCCACCAATATCAGGTGGTAGTTGAGGTAGTTTGACAGGTTTATAGCTTTGCAGACAGTTATCTAGAGTATCAAAAGGGTCTCCCTCAAAAATTTTCACCGTTCCATCCCGGTAGGTTTGGGTAGTGCGATCGCCTCTTGCTTCCAATGTCCACAATGGGTCACAGCCAAGAAAACTATAGCGTCCAATTTTCTCTCCACCTTCAACTGACTCTAGTAAAAAACTGTATGGTTGACCCGCACAGACACGATACCAAGCAGAAACAGGAGTATCGAGGTCTGCTACCCATTCTTGGTAGACAGGAACAAAGTTACCTTGTTTTGCTAGTTGAGAAAATTGGGAGAAGTCTGGGAATATCATAAATTTTGAAGTCTTAATAGTGCTACACGCTAGGGAACAGGGAATAGCAAACTGTAAAAAGGTTTTAGGATTGAAAAATCGTGCCCAATTCTTGTAGTGCTATAGATTTGAGATTCAGCAACGACTCTGATAAAATTAAAACCTCAGCCTCAGATGAAATGTCTGGAAGCCAAGGTATTGATATTGAAACGATCGGAATTCATACTCTTACCGCTAACACAAAAAAGCACACAATGCAAGAAATAAGTGAACGCTACGCGGTTTATTTGTTGGTCGGCAATTCCCCTCCCATTAACATTCGTATAACAGGAGACCCCTTGCCGACATCAAAGTTGGAGAGGTCTACTGATTAATCACAACTTATTCGTCGTATGGTTTCTTACCAGTAAACTTGAGAGCCGCAGGTTCTGGGTTACTGCCAATGTTGCGGTCGATCTTACCTACATAAGGACGTCCTTCATTAACCTTTTCAGGGAAGACTCCATCTTTCGGATGTAGGTATTCGGTGGAACCATCAGGGAAAATCCGATAGATTTTGAAGTCCTCAATTTTGGGCCTAAATTTAGTTCTTAGTTGAGTGCCGAGGGCCAAGCATTGCTCTTTGCGAGCTAAGTATAGTAGATTTTCACCTGCATTCATAATAGCTGCACCACCTGTAGGCATTTCAAATACCTGCTCTTTTGAGCTAGTCCAGGTAATAGCGTACTTTTCTTCAACTTCGGCCTTGGTCAGTAAGCCACCAGTACTGCCACCGAAAATAGGGGGTTGACCTGTTAGTTCGTCTGCCATAGATTTTTTATATGAACCTTTTTATGGAATCCTATCACCACAGTTACCCAGGTTTAAGAAATTGTAAGGTTCTGTTACATAAGGATAATTATATAAGAATCTGGCCATACTACAGGCCACTAAATACTAATTGCCATTGACTCAAGAGAGTATCGTTCTTTTTTGTCGGTGATATTTGAGGTAAAAAAAAAAGAGGGTAATTGCAATAGTCCTCTTGAATTTTACTATGATTTAATTTTAGTCTAGACAAATAATTGAATAATAAGTAAGCATTCAGCCGTCAGCTATTAGCTATCAGCTATTAATTTTGGGTCTGCGTAAAAGCAACCTTTGAAATTGAAAAAGAATAAAAAGTTACCGCCAGTCCCTGGACAAAACCTTAGAAGTAATTATTCATTACTAATTGCTGTTAACGTAGTTCCTCCGGAGGAGGCTAGCTGACTGCTGATAGCTGAATGCTTACAATAATAAAACTATATTGATTGTTAATTACTCTCAATAGAATAACCCTAAATTATCTGTGAAAAATTAATGACTTTCTAGTCACAGTTTAAGCTGTTCTCTAAAGGTCTAAAATATCTCACAAGTAAGCATTCAGCCGTCAGTCATCAGCTATAAGCTATTGCTTTTAGTTTAGGATAAAAGCTTGATTAATTGTCTTACTACAAAAGTTGACTCCCTTGCTCTTAAAGTCTATTTTAATTTAGACACTGTCCTTAAGGAGAGAGTCTTGTTGCTGAAGTCCGCAGTTTCTCTGCAAGAGGCTAGCTGACAGCTAATAGCTGAATAGACATCTCCAGAAAAGAGGGAGTAGGGAGTAGGGAACCCACCCCTCGCCCCTCCCCCTCCGGTGGAGGGGAATAATTGATAATTTATTTGGGATAATTGATTTTATTTTTTATTATTGGATATGTATAATGCTTACTCTCACAACTTAAATTAAGATTGCTACATACAGCATTTTTTGAGTATTATTGCCTTTTGCCTTTTTCAAAATATTTTGATATAAAATTTTGATATAACCTAATTATAATTGCTATAGATATTTTTTGTAGAATAAAAAACCGTAACTTTTTTGTTTATTGTAAATACTATAGTAACTAATTTTTGGTGAAAGCTGGTAATTATTAGTTACCAATTACTAATTACTCTTTAATTAGCAATTTTTAATATTAGTGCAGGATGGTGGAAATAACTGACCAGTTACAAAATCCTAAAACAATTACAAATTAATACTTTTGACTTTTGACTTTTGATTTTTGACTTCTGCGTAACGGCACTAGACCTCTTGTATAAATCAATCTTAGGGAAGAAATAAGAGATTGCTACTCTGTGAGAAAGTTTTCCTTACGGAATGCTATCGCAAACGCCTACAGCTGTCTTAGTCCTTTGACTTAAGAGTTAACGCTCTGATTGCCACTTCGCAATTACATCTCATACGATGTCCAGTTGAATAGTTATAAATAACAACAGAGGAGTCAGGAGATCCCCCCTAACCCCCCGATGAATTGGGGGGAACTGGAAGTCCCCCTTTTTAAGGGGGATGCGCGGGGGATCATTCATTGATGTACTTCACGCCTTATGAAAACTATTATATTGAGGAGGAATAAGTTTTTTTATCACTAATTATCCGGACATGATATCAGATCAAAAATTTCCGGATTTTCCTAACTTATGCAAGAAAGCTACTATCAAACTCAAAGCTATTTTTAATTAGGGTTTGCTGAAAAAGTCTTTTTGCTGGGGTGGGATACAGGAGACAGGAGACAGGAGACAGGAGGGACGGGGAATTTAGAGGAGGTAGTCGGAAAAATTGTCCCTTAATTTTTCTGTCATAATCATCCCAAAATACTAGCTTTTTGAGCTTTTTCTACCGAAAAGTTGGTACTTTTTTCAACCAAAAAACCCTCAATCCAATAGCAGTCAATACTTTGATAATTAATCAGCAAGCCCTAATTAAATAAATTAAAATTAACTATATGGAAGCAATTTTATTTCGCCCTCAAGGCAACTTAGATTTAAAGAGAAGTTATCAACTCAAACAAATAGTAGACAAACTCATCAACAAAACAAGAAATTTCTATTGCATAATAGATATGGGATTAGTAAATCAAATTAATAATTTTGGATTAACTAATTTAGTTATTGTCCGCAAAATTTCTGAAAAAAGAGGATGTTTATTATATCTGTTCAATATCCAAGATGATATTCAACTGATTTTTCAATTGACTGGATTAGACAAAAAATTTAATTTTTTAGAGGACGAATCATTTCTTTATTCATTAAAACCTAAACTACTACTTTGCTAGGTGCTAAATCAATGAACTAGATTTGTTTCTTCTTTTTTGATTTTCCTTCTCTATTTTGTTCGCTATTACTAACAATTGGAATTGTAAAATGAAACTGACTACCACAATTTTTACCCTCTGACTCTGCCCAAATTTTTCCTCCCAAACGAGTAATAATCTGCCGACAAATAGCTAAACCTAAACCTGTACCACCAACACTTCG
Organism: Okeania sp. SIO3B5; assembly: GCF_010692555.1. Lineage (GTDB taxonomy): Bacteria > Cyanobacteriota > Cyanobacteriia > Cyanobacteriales > Microcoleaceae > Okeania. The sequence continues at coordinate 12,856 of NZ_JAAHHG010000012.1, forward strand.
CCTTAAAGCACCTTCTTCTTGATAAAAACGATCAAATACAGCTTCTAGACGCTTAGGTTCAATCCCACGACCAGTATCAGAGACCGTTACTTCTAACATATTATTTCCGTTAGAAGTAGCTCCAATCATTACTGTTCCTTCAGACTGGGTAAACTTACAGGCATTATCCAGGAGTTTTGACAATACTTCCACTAGCCATTCTCCATCAGCTAATACTAAAGGTAGTTCTGTCGATACCTCAGTAGTAATATTCGGTAAATCTTTTTGTGAATGATGGGCACGAATACTACTCAGAGCCAAATCAACACATTCTAATAGAGGCAGATATTCTACATTCCACTCAACCGTACCACTTTCTAAATGAGACAATGTTAAGAAATCTTGCACAAGATGGCGCATTCTATCTGCATCTGCTAAGGCAGTTTCTAACATAACTTGACGTAACTCTGCAGGCATATCTGGTTCTTGACTCAAACTTTCCAGACAAACTTGAATAGTAGATAAAGGTGTCCGTAGTTCATGGCCAGTAATTGCAATTAAATTACTACGAGTCCGGTCCAGGGCCTCTAATTGTTGATTTAATTCTTCCAAGTGGGCATAAGTTTCAGCCTGAATCAAAGTTATACCTAATTGAGTAGCGATCGCTTCTACTAAATCTATTTTGTCATCAGACCAATTATGAGGACACGATCTACAGTCGTGTAACTCCACCATACCTAAAAGTTTTCCTTGATAAAGCAAAGGCACCATTAACCAGCTCTTAATTTCCCATTGAGATATTAATGTTTCGATACAGTTTTTGGCCCGAACTTTAGAGCCTTGTGGTGTTTCTGTCAAACAATAATCAGGTAGCAAGCTAGTATCTTCTATAGAGACTTGCTCTTGAGTTTGAACAACCCTTTGAAATAATGGATTATCTTGTAAAGGCCATTCTTGATTAACCACGGATGTAATTGACGGACTTAAATATTCATGTGTAATAGTTGCGGTGACATCCAAAGCTCGACATTGATAAATTAAGCATCGGCAAGCTAAAAGTGCTTCTCCCAATTCTTGCACTGCTACTTTAATAATCTCATCAGAGTCTAGCGATCGCCTCATAGCATTAGAAATAATATTAATCAGGCGCTGTTTTTGTTCCTGAGCGGCGATCGAGCGATATGTTTTAAGTAACTTATATTGACTTGCCTGCAAATAAGTCACCAAACGTTGGGCAAAAGGATCGTTAAATTGAGGGTTTTGAGTAAGGACTTTTGAGGCTTTCTTTTGATAACGACGATTAGAGCTAGATTTGATTTTGCCAGATTTTCTTCCCATCCCGACATCCACATTGATGCCATAAATCTCTCGTGCTGCTTGTACCTTTTCTGCTAATTCTGGTCTATACTTCAGGATTCTATTCAGTAACAATATAGCAGCTTGGACACATACCTGACGGTCAAAAGTCCAGATACCTTCAAACCGACGTGCCTGATCCATAGCAATCAACTTGTATGTTTCATCATTGCCAGAATTAACACACTCATTACAAATCAAACAACTTGAATACTGTTGACTTAGTACCAGTAAATTCCATTCCTTACTGAGAATCTCTTGAGTACTGAAAGCTATTGTTTCGTAATACTCAGAAGAATTTTTAAATGCTGTTTCTGGTGCTGCTAGTACGTATACTTGGGATGTTAGGTTAGCAATTCGTCGATAACGATGAGCTTCCTGTCGATAAAAACGCTCTTGCTGAAAAGTTGCAATTACCAGAGGTTGATCGGAGCTTGCTAAAACCTGGTCTTCCATTGCATGAGATAGAGCAGTTAGGGATGTCTTAAAGTAAATTTGTGGTCTCAACTGCGGAATCTCTTGCACCACTTCTGCCAATACGGATTTAGGGATGGTCATCTGGCGGTTAATCTTTACCCTACTGCACTACTATAGCGCTACGCGCAAGTCATAAGTTATAAGTCAAGAAGTAATCCCTGACTAAGTTTGAGCATTTATCAACGTCCAAACCTATTTGCGTAGTGCTATAATATCAAATATACATTGTTAGTGTTAACACTGTAGAGGGTTTTATTCTCTAGTTTTATTTGATCCCTTGTTTATAGTCGGGTATTTTGTATAAGTATAAATTATTTTATCTCAAATATTTAGTATTTTAAAATTATAAAAATAACTTGCTATTATTAGTTTTTTTGAAACAAAGCAATAGCAAGTTTTTAAGTTTTTATCAATTTTCTGTTACAGCAATTATCAATATGATTTTACAGAAAATGTATGATAATTTAAAGAATTAAGAGATTTAGACTTTATAGTGTCAAAAATTTTGCATTGCTTGCTGTGGTTTTTATTTATCCTTCTCATCTCTAGTTTCACTACTAGATTCAAGTTCAGAATTATAAATAGCATCCAACTGTTGACGAGCTTCCTGTACATTAACGGAACGCATCACCAATAAAGGTTCATCGATAAAATTCCCAGATTCATCTAATAGTTCCGGATGTGGAATTCTACGAGACTTAGAATCAGAATCACGAAAAGGCCGTCCTTGGTTTGAGGGGGAAGATTGAGACTCAAGGCCCACCGTTAATAGACTACGAATTAAATTACGAACAGCCAAAACAGCAACAGTGGTAAAGGCTAGGATATAAAGCAAATGTAACATAGTTTTCTCCAGGGCCAGATAGGCACTTAGCAAATTTTAAAAAAGTTTAAACAATTTTTCTTATTTTATCTCTAACTTAACTCTATATGAGCTTGATGGCCATAAATTATCAAAATAATTAGGTCTAAAACCCCGACTTTTAGGGCGAAATGTTTTTGGAGGGTTGCTCTAATCCCCGTTACAAAAACAACTTCTGACTTCGTTAACCGGGTTACTCATCATCATTTCCAGAGAAGATAGTGCTTTTACAGTAAATTAACAGTTATCAAATCATTAACTTTTATTGTTAAAAGTTTACCGAAAAATTGGGTTTAAAGCCTCCCCCTTTTAGGGGGACTTTATGTTATGCTTAAAAAAGCGGAAAGGTATTCAACCGCTCTAAAAACCTATAGCTACCGTTCCTTGTAGCGTTTGCACCTTGACTCCTAGAGTTATGGGGTTTTGTACACCGAATGCTTGTACTTAGGAATTGCTCTAAGCAACAAGTATCAGAGAACCAAAGTTTTTTAAGGTTTGAACTGTACCGTAGGGCATAGGTCCACAGGCTCTTGAAATAGAGCAAACGCGCAGGCGTGAGAACCATCTCTGGGTTAGATGCCACAAGGTGTTTAATTTAAGTGGACTCGTTGAACCAAGAATCCTGGTTTCAGGAGAATATCCGCGCCTTTAGGCCGGAGAGTATGTCAATCAATCTGATTTATTGATTCAGGACTTGATACCTAAGTTTGAGTCCAATGAGTAATTATGCTTAGATTGTTCTTTGCGGAATCGCATTGAAACTTGCCAACATTCAGTTAGTAAGTGATGCCAAGGCATAAGCACTGTAGTTTCTACCCCAACTTGACCTTCAGTTGCATGAAAAAGAGTTTGTGCTGTACTCACTTCCTCTTGGGCTTGCTTAACTCTGTTAAGTAGGTCACATTGTTCAGTGCTACTCAGAAAAGGAATTTTTTCTCTCTCCAATAACTGACGGGAACGCTCAAACCAATACTGAAAATCTTCTAACAAGGGTTGCAGTACTGCTTTTAGTAAATCTGGTTCTGGCAGTTTTGGATTTATCATTTCTCTAAATTTAATTTTTTATTTTAAATCTTATAAGAATATACTAACACTCTTTACAATTTTTAATATTTTCCCTAGTAAATGTTTTTTCAAGGGAGCTGATTGCTAGTATCATCTATGGCAATTTCCGGCAATAACTGAAAAAAAAGGGGATTTTTTTGGCTAAGTCAAAAAAATAGCTGACAATATGGTTGGAGGTGATTTGATTGTACGCCAAAAAATTGAAATTAAAACTCAGTAACCAAGAGCGCTCAAAAATGGCTCAATGTGCTGGCCCGTGCTCGTTTCGTTTACAACTATGGCCTTAGTATGGTTAATGGAACTTCTGCCATGACCAAAATTAACAAGGGTGGTCAGTAAAGTTAGCTTGAGTTACACATTACGCATTTTAGAAGCTAAAAAAGTCTTTACTAACTATGTAAAAAAGCAACCAGAAAAGGAACTCCTGAAACCCTGTAGATGGGGGGATGGGGAGATGGGGATAGAAAAGCCTCTAACTAAATAGGTTTACTCTCCTGAAATCTGCATTGAATTGCAAATACATAAATTGTCTATTTTGTCAATTTTTATGTTAAGAAAGATGTTTATAAAGCATAGACCATATATAGAGGGATAGGGAATTTTTGCGACATTAGGTTAAAATTGGTCTTTCTTTCCTCGTAAACGGGTAAAAGTTTGTACTGGATCTTGGCTTTTAACCGCTAACTGTAGATTAGGTATATCCCAACGCAGAAAAGGATTTGTGCGTTTTTCTACACCAATAATTGATGGCACAGTAGCCTCATTCCGACTGCGTGCTGCCTTAACCTCAGCAAAACGAGCTTGTAGATATGAATTTTGCTCATCGACTGTTATAGCAAACTGCAAATTCTTCAAAGTGTATTCATGGGCACACCAGACTCGTGTATTGTCCGGTAAATTACGCAGTTTACTCAAAGACTGTACCATCTGAGCTGGTGTTCCTTCAAATAAGCGGCCACAACCACCAGCAAATAAAGTATCACCACAAAATAATTCCCCTGCTTCTCCAGCAACTACAGGAGGAAAGTAATAAGCAATATGTCCACTTGTATGACCGGGCACAAATAAAACCTCTCCCTGTCGGTCAGAAAATTGGACTCGATCGCCTTCCTGTAAAAATACTTTTTGTCCAGGAATTCTACCTCGGTCTTCAAATCCGCCATATACTGTAAGTTGAGGAAACTCCTGAATTAACTTTTGATTAGCTCCTACATGATCTGAATGGTGGTGAGTGTTGAAAATAGCCACCAACTGAGCACCCAATGATTCTAGTTTTTCAGTTACTGGCCTAACCTCTGCTGGATCGACTACAGCCGCAATCTTTTGATTTGGGTCATGTAGTAAGAAGATATAGTTGTCTGAAAGTGCTGGCAGTCGATAAATCTTCATCGTAAAAATTCAGGTATTTGGAAAAGTACCAGTTTTAACAGCTGGATGAAAACAACAAGGGTGGGTTTTAACCCGTAGTTAGCTTAATATTCCTAGGTTTTTTCGCTATAAATGTACATTATACAGCGAAAATTGATTATGTATCTTACCCAAAAGAACAAAATTAGAAACCTGTCTAGCCAGGAGTTTAAAGCCTTAAGGCAATTGTGCAGATTGACCAAGAATATGTACAATGTAGAGCAATATTGTTGTACGACACCTTTGAAAAACCTAGGCAACCCTAGACATTTGTCTCGGTTGTCTCTCAAAGGTTGCAGATTAAGTCAATACTGACTACGTTGGCAGGTCACGACCAACATAAGTGAACTCCAGCTTATGTGCTGGTCGCTCTAAATTAAGGACAGCGTGTTTAGTGCGCCAATCGGAAGTGGGTTGAATACCGATAGTGTTTAGAGCATGAACAAGCCTGGCCAACATAATCGAGGAACACTTTACTGAAAAGGACTAGACACCACAATGTCTAATACTAATTACGTTTTCGCGACTAGATACAAACAAAAAACCATTACAACCTTGCAAACCAACTGTAGCTCGTAGGTTGTTAAATTCTGGTAAAGCTGCTGTCTGGCGGCGCTTTCCGTTTACTTTGATTCTCACGCAAAGCTGTTAAAGCTGTAGAAACAACTTTAACTCTAAAGATTGACCCAGGCTCAAAATTTACAGGGATCGCTTTATTAGAAGGAAACAAAGTTATATGGATGCTCTTAATTCAACACCGAGGTTCGTTAATTTCCGAAAAACTTAAAAAGCGTTCTCAACGCCGTCGAGCTAGGAGAACAAAAAACCTCAGATACCGTAAACCAGGTAACCCGAACAAAAAGAAGCCCACTGGTTGGTTAGCACCCTCTGTTATGCACAGAGTGGAAACTACTATGACTTGGGTCAAAAGATTAATTAAGTTTTCTCCTGTAGCATCAATCTCAATGGAACTGGTTCGCTTTGATACTCAATTGATACAAAATCCAGAAATTAAAGGAATAGAGTATCAACAGGGTGAATTAGCAGGATATGAATTGAGAGAATATTTGTTAGAAAAATGGGGTCGTCAATGTGCTTATTGTGGCCGAACTGATAAACCGCTAGAGGTTGAACATATCTACCCAAAGTCAAAAGGAGGTTCAGACCGAGTATCTAACTTAACTGTTGCCTGTAGTAAATGCAATCAGATTAAAAGTAATCAAGATGTCAAAGAATTCTTATCAGGAAAACCAGAATTATTAAAGCGAATACTAACCCAAGCAAGATCGCCTTTAAAAGATGCAGCAGCCGTTAATTCTTGTCGGTGGAAATTGTTCAATACCTTAAAGACTACTGGGTTGACCGTAATCACATAAGCGCGGGGGACAAACAAAATTTAACCGCAGAAAACAAAAATTACCTTCATCGCACTGCATAGATGCTGCTTGTGTAGGTAAAGTGAATCAGTTAAATTTCCACACCACCCAAGCTTTAGTTGCTATCTGCAAAGGCCAAGGAGGTAGACAGAAAGCAGCGGTCAATAAATATGGATACCCAATAAGGTACAACCCACTAAAACCAATCAAAGGTTGGAATAGTGGGGATTTAGCATTGAACATTGAAACTGGGGAAGTAGGTAGAGTTAATCCTCGCTCAAAATCAAATAGTTTTAATTTCACAGTGCCAGGACAAAAAGCTAAAAGTGTTCATGTAAGTAAATTAAAAGTTGTACATAAAAAAGACGGTTATACCTATACATTTTGTCCACAGTTGTCCATAAATGTCGAGGAAAATGCTGATCTATTACTTAACAGTTTTATTTTGCTGAGGGCGGATATCTCAGGTACGACTCAAATTACCATTACTGTAAGGATAACGAAAGCGTTTGCGTAGCATTCCGTAGGAAAGCTCCTCTGTAAGAGGCAAATTATCAACTACTTCAAACCGATATTGCACAGCAAATTTTAAAAGTTGTAGATAGGTCTTTTAATAATTAATAATTAATAATTAATAATTAATAATTAATAATTAATAATTAATAATTAATAATTAATAATTAGTAATTACCTCAGACCTAGGGTTAGACAATAAGCGCAACTTGTGTCTCAAATACTGGGCCATCGTTTATTTTGGACGGTAGAAAACTTAAATCAATCAACCAGTGGTACAAGAAAGAAAATTTTAGATTACAGTCATTAAAGGATAAACAAGGCATCAAAGGTTTAACCAAAAAACAAGTAAGCATTACAGTAAATCGGAACAATAAAGTTAGAGATTACCTGAATAAAACAGCTAGATATTTAATCAACTGGTGCAGAGAAAACAAAATATCTACTATTGTTGTAGGTGTTAACCCAGGAATGAAAAAAAATCTCAATTTAGGTAAAAAAAACAATCAAAAGTTTGTGCAAATACCTCACAATAATTTGAGATTAAAGCTAAAAAGTATGTGTCAGAGATATGGATTAACTTACACTGAAATTGAGAAATCTTAATACTTCCAAGGCTAGTTTTTTAGATAACGATCAAATACCTGTTTACAATGCTGATAATCCAAGAGAATATAGTTTTAGTGGCCAACGAATTAAGCGTGGTTTGTACAAAACTAAGCAAGGAAAATTGATCAATGCTGACTGTAATGGTGTTGCAAATATTGGAGCAAAAAGTAACCTGAATGGGTTTACCCCGGACATACTAGAGGCATCTTTGGCTATGCCGTTAAGGGTAAAATTTGATGTGACTTCAGTTCGGCAAATTTGTTACCCTTAAGAATCCACGCAACTTTAGTCCGTGGAGTGTCAAAGAAACTAAATTAATGCCTTATATACAAAATTTTTACTTAGAGATATTATTTTACTCTTAACTATTAAAATAACTTAGGATTGACATCCTTCTGACTGAAATTGAGTTTGAATAAGAAGTTAGTACCATGCGTCCCCTTCCCACATCTGAGAAGTAATTAGGGTTTGCGCTCAAAAGTCTTTTTTAAGGAGTAGGGGACCCACCCCTCGCCCCTCCCCATCCCAGGAGGGGAGTAGGGCAGTAGGGGAGTAGAGGAGCAGGAAAGTAATTTTTTTTTTGCCCAACGATGCGCCTAAAATGGTAAATTTTTGAGCATGAACAGCTGAAAACCAAGGTATTTCAGACCTAAAAAGGCACTTATCTTTATCTTTAAAGACGTTTAGGTTTAATCAGCAAGCCCTAATTATTCATTACTAATTGCTGTTTGCGTAGCATCCCGCAGGGAAGCGCTGACTGCTAATTGCTGTTTGCGCACCATTCCACAAGAAATGCTTATTATAATCAATATCAAAAGTTATTTATATAGAGGAGATAAAAGATTATGTTATGGAGCGAGCAAAATCAACCAAATGTGACAATTAATCAAATGGTGAACCGAGTTATTACATCAGGCAAACTTAGTCGCCGGGAACACCTACAACTTACTTCAGCAATATTATCTGGTAAACACATAACAGACGAAGAACAACATCAAATCAATCAAATATTTGACTTTCTTAAAATTGGTAAAATCAAGTTAATTGATGATAATTAGCACTCTATATTTAATAGTAAAAAATATCGACAAATACCTGATATTTATTATTTCTAATAAAAAGTAAAAAATATAATATTTTATGGAATATAAAACAGGAAAAAGAAAGTATAATGTATCAAAAAAATTAAAGAGATACACTGGCAAATTCAATTAATAAAGTACAGTAAGTAATAATTGGCAACTTGATATAAATATAAACCTGATCATATTCTGATTTCTGTTAAATACACAATTAACTAATACCTCAGATAGAGAAAATTGATAATGAGTGCAACTAAACCAAATTCACTACTAACAGTACCAACAGGTTTATTACAAGTTCCTGCTGTAGTAAAAAATACTATAAAACCAGATAGTCCAGAAATCAAACTTTCTCTGGTTATTCCCACATTTAAAGAAAGTAAAAATATCCCAAAGATTGTCCAAAGACTAACTCAGTTACTAGATGCTCAAATTCCCGATGCTTATGAATTAATTGTGGTAGATGACAATAGTCCCGACTTAACTTGGGAGACAGCTCAGAATATGACACCAGAATATCCTCAACTCCAGGTAATGCGTAGAGAAAAAGAAAGAGGACTTTCCACTGCAGTTATTCGTGGTTGGCAAGTAGCAAAAGGAGAAATATTAGGAGTAATAGATGCAGACTTACAACATCCTCCAGAAACTCTCTTAAAACTATTGACAAAAATGGAACAAGGTGCTGACTTAGCAGTAGCTAGTCGTCACTTTGAGGAAGGAGGTGTCAGTGAGTGGAATATTATGAGAAGACTATTGTCTCGTGGCGCTCAAGTTTTGGGGTTAATTATTTTACCGGGAGTCGTAGGGCGAGTTTCAGATCCCATGAGTGGCTATTTTATGGTCCGTCGAAAGGCGATCGCAGAAAAAATTCTTCGGCCAGTAGGGTACAAAATTTTGATTGAAGTTTTAGGCCGAGGCAGCATTCATTGGGTGAGAGAAGTGGGCTATATATTTAATGAACGTCTAGAAGGGGAAAGTAAAGTTACCTGGAAACAATATATAGAATATTTACACCACCTACTAAATTTAAGGTTAGCTAGATGGCCTAGTCGATTTATATGTTTCAATACAGTTGGTTTTATAGCCCTACGCGCTAGGGAATAGCGAACAGGGAGCAAGGAACAGGGGATAGCAAAGTACACTTGTACGGGGGAAGTTCAGATATTAGTTATCTCAACTTTGGTTGAAGACTTCCCTTAGACATCTCCAATAATAAAAAATCAAATCAATTATCCCAAATAAATTATCAATTCTTCCCCTCCGGTGGAGGGGTTATATCATGTTCGGATAATCAGTTATAAAAAAACTTTATCCCTTTTAACCCTTTCTTCCCTTCTGCCTCCTGCCTCCAGCTCCCGCTGCCTTCCTTCCTCCAAAGTGTAAGTATTCAACCGAACATGATATTAGGGGTGGGTTGCCTACTCCCTACTCCCTATGCATGGAGGAGATGTCTCTTGATAACTAACAGACTTTAAACCAGATGTAGTATATGTAGCTTTTCATCCCTGAAATACAGGGTATTCAAATTCCCAATTACTGTTGGGCAATGAATTGTGGTAGTCCCACCTTACCAAATCAGATTTTTCTTCGTTTTTAATTTCAACAATAGATACCAACATTGAATCACTCGAACGTACTACCATCTCTCCATTCAAAAGCGCCTGTCGCCATTGCTTTCCTGTCTTCCAAGCATAATATTTGACACCACTCCAACGAGGGTTAACTGGGTATCCTGCAAACCCAGAACGCAATGCAGGAATATAAGCACTTTTGAGTTGAGTCTGAACCAATATTCCTTCCTCTAGTTTAACTACTTTAAGATGTTGACGATCTTGCTTAAACATTGGACTCACCTCCTACTTTAGAATATGCTTAATGTTTCTTAACTTATCAGACTATGGCTATTATATCACTCACAATTTCAGATTTTTGATACTGAAGAAAATTTATCTAGGGTTTGCGTATGGAAAGTTTTTTGGTAAGGGTAGGAGCCAGAATTTCCGTTTGTCATGCTTCCCTACGGGATGCTACGCAAACGCAAACAGAATCGGTGAATTTCCTACGGAATGCTCCGCAAACAGGAGGAATGGGAATTATAGAAGAAGTAGTCAGANGTTCTACTAACTGCATTATCCCTCCTGTAAACATTTAACGAGCTGTTCTGCTTTCCTTTCTCAGTCTAAGATATTTTTAATTGTTTTCCTATGTTTTTCTATAAAATCAATAAAACTTTACAATACTGTAAGTGTGAACTATTGCTGTATACTTACTACCTTAGAGTGATGGTAATTCAGTTATTCCGAGCCATGTGAAAATCTTGGTTTTAACCCGATTGACAACTCCTAGTCAGGAATCTACGCCGATATATCCCGTGGAGTGTCAAAATTGGAATTATTTTATCTCAACGTTGCTTGAAGAACCGCGCTCTCCCGAAGGGGAGCGGAGGGATGGGAAAACCAATCAATCTTGCAGTTTTACAGATAATTTGTTAAAATAAAATTTTCAACCAAAAACCAAGGTTGAGATTACTATTGTTTTTTTCAAGTCCCGTCACCGAGGGGCACTGGTCGATTATTTATCGGACACAGAGGAAGCGTTAGGCTGGCATTGCCAGCATTTTCCAGTGAGGTGTCAACCCGCCCTGAGCCGTTCAGTCAGCGAGGGTCTGTTTGATTGGTGGATGGGAATCCCGCGCTGTCTCGCAGAGCAGCGTCGGGAGGATGTCAAATAGTACAGTTGTTTTTATCCCAATAAATATATGTAATGGGAAAAAATCAAAACCTCCAACCTGACTTTGAGTCATCCCTAATGGTTGCCTAGTCAAGAAAAAGAAAGGGCAAAATAAATACTCATGTGAGTTGGCCATAAATAAGTAAAAAAATAGCGCTTTGGGAATTGTTCTCAAAGCATTGCGTTAGCGAAGCGGCGCGTTAGCGCGATACCGCCTACGTTGATGGTTCTGCTGTCACGTTGCTATGAACAGTTTTCCCGATATTTTGCCGGGAATTGCCGGGATTGATGTATCTGCAAATTAAATCTAGTTTAATTTTTCTGAGAAAAAAATAGTAAAGGATTGAATAAATTACGGTATTCTGTGCTATACTTATAAATGTTTGAAAATTTAGGCTCAGTAGCTCAGTGGTTAGAGCAGGGGACTCATAAGCCCAAGGTCGCAGGTTCAAATCCCGCCTGAGCCATATATATAGTAATGGTGAAGATATATATTGTTTAATTTCCTTCTGTACTCTTCATAATTTCTCTAACATTACGACTGCACTACCAGCAAATTTTTATTGTGGCTATTTTAAAGCCCAGATTCCGCACGTCAAGTTGTAACACTAGAGTATTATAATAATTCGGTAGCTTAGTAAGTATTTATACTGTACGAATTATCTTTATTTAACTTTCTAACTCATCAAATTTTCAGGAAAATATTAAGCATAAATACTTACTAAATTGTTAACTTCTATTGACCAATACAATTTTTTTCTTAATGCATGACTTTTGACTGTCTTGAGTGCGTCTTATATCATGTCCGGATAATTAGTGATAAAAAAACTTTCTCCTTCAACTCCAGTTCTTCTTCTTTCTTCCCTCTTTCCTCCTGACTCCTGAGGACTGAGGACTGACTCCTCCGTAGTTATTTATTTATCACTGTTCAACCGGACATGATATTACATTCTGGAGGGGCTGTGTGCGGAATTACTTCCGCACTTTATACGCCCCGTAGGAAACCTCACCAATTAGCACTCGATGCATGACTTATATTTCTATGCTACATTTTGTCGTGCGGAATGTAGGATTTAAGTCAGCATTAACTAATAAACCTTTACCTGTTTGGTACATCCCACTATTGCTAAACCATTTCAGTTTTTACCATTAACTGGAATGGGAAACAGTTAACAGATGATGACTACAGCATATTTCACTATTATCTCAAAAATTGGATCGAGAATTACTTTTATGCTACTTTCTCTAACTTGTTTCTATTACTTGAGTATGCTTCTATTTATCAACTTTAGAGGGATAAAAAGCCTGAAAGAACTCTTTGTATACTGTTGTGGATAATCCAATTTTACCCAATAGTTGTTAACCTGCACCAAGTTTATTTTTTCAGTGTCGGGGTAAAGCAAAAATTTTTTTTGATCTTCAAGTTCTATCTATAGCAATATCTGAGCTGAAAATGAGGGAACTACTAAAGCTAGACAGGTTTAGCTTTTCTGTGGTATCATGAAAGATAGTGAGTATAAATAAGGTTAAGTTCAGTGACTCTTTGCTGATACAACTACTAAAAATTATCTGTAGTTTAGTCAGAGGAAACATTCAAATAAAATGAACGCCGAAAATAAAAAAGATGCATAAAAATAGACTTAATTAGCAACTGATTAACTGCATAAATAAAACTTTGATTTGTACGTCCACCTAGATATTTGAGAATCAGAATAGAATGATAGACCAAGTCAGAAAATATTTAATTGACTGAATTTGGTCTAGCAAAGTCTGAAAGGATAAATTCTAGGGTGTTTTTTTGTCATTGTAATTAAGGTCTAGTATGAAGAGGCAATATGAAAGAATTAAATAATCTCAAACCATAAATTTTCTTTTAGTTTTGAGTGTCAACAAGTTATTTTAAGGAGAATTAAATCATGACAGACGAATACCTGCGTGTGGGCCAAGAAGCTCCAGATTTCGCTGCTACAGCTGTGGTGGATCAGGAATTCGAGACAATTAAACTGTCTGATTATCGTGGTAAATATATAGTTTTATTCTTCTATCCCCTGGACTTTACTTTTGTTTGTCCAACAGAAATTACGGCATTTAGCGATCGCTACAAACAGTTTGAGTCACTTAATACTGAAATTTTAGGAGTTTCAGTAGACAGTGAATTTTCACATTTAGCTTGGATTCAAACAGATCGTAAATCTGGTGGAGTTGGAGATCTTAACTATCCACTATTATCTGACATTAAGAAAGAAATTAGTTCTGCCTACAATGTCTTAGATCCAGAAGCAGGTATTGCTCTGCGGGGACTGTTTATTATTGATAGAGAAGGTATTATTCAACACGCCACGATTAATAATCTTGCTTTTGGCCGTAATGTTGATGAAACCTTGCGTACTCTACAAGCTATTCAGTATGTACAGGCCAACCCAGATGAAGTTTGCCCTGCAGGTTGGAAACCAGGAGATAAAACTATGAATCCCGATCCAATCAAATCTAAGGAATTCTTTGCAGCTGTTCAAGAAATTGATTGAGGCAATCTATAAAGGTAAGCACTCAGCTATTAGCTGTCAGCTAGTCTCCTGAGTCGGAACTACGGACTTCAGCAACAAGACTCTCTCCTTAAGTACAGTGTTTAAATTAACAACTGACTTTAAGGACAAGGGAGCTAACTTTTGTAGTAAGACAATTAAATATTGCTTTTATCCTAAATTAAAAGCAATAGCTGATAGCTGATGGCTGTTTGCGCAGCATTCCGGAGGAAATGCTTACCTATAAAGTACCTAATAATTAGGGTTTGCTGAATAAAGTCTTTTGGTAGGGGGTAGAATCCAGCAATCCTGCAATCGGTGAATTCAGGAGGAATGGGAATTATAGAAGAAGTAGTCAGAAGAATCGTCCCAAGATTGTTCTGCCATAACCATCCCAAAATACTAGCTTTTTGAGATTGAGCGACCGAAAATATGCGCACTTTTTTCGACCAAAAAAGGCTAAAACCAATATCAGTTAATGCTTTGATACTTAATCAGCAAGCCCTAATTAAAAAAAATGTCAACTCCAACACTTTCATAGATATTCTGGATCTAAAAGTGTTGGAGTTGTAAATTTAAAGGAGATTTAAACACATTAAAGTTTAGAGTTTTAACTTTTAAATTAATCAAGATTATGCTAACTTCCTATGATTTTAGAGGTTTAATAAATCAACGTTTTGTTCAAAATTTATTACCTATTCCACCTATTAATAGTTTGGATAACGGAAAAAGAACGCCAGATTTTGAATTGCCAGATATCACAAATGGTAGATTAGTTCGTTTATCAGATTATTGGGAGGTAAAACCTGTAATAGTTGCTTTGACTCGTATCTTTACTGAGAAACAGTATTGTCCATTTTGTTTTCCTCATATTTTAGCTTTAAATAATAATTATGAAAAATTTTTAGAGCGGGGGATAGAAATATTAATGATTACGAGTACAGATAGAGAACAAAGTAAGGTTGTTGTCAGCGATCTAAGTTTAAAAATGCCTTTACTCAGTGATTCTAGTTGTCAGGTATTTAAAAATTATCGAGTTGGTCAAGCTTTAGGAGCACCTCTGCCAGGACAATTTGTATTAGATAAACAAGGTAGACTTAGCTATAAACACTTGTTTTCTTTTCTAGATCATAATGCTAGTGTCGAGGATTTATTTGATGTTTTAGATAGATATATATAGGGTTTGCTGAATAAAATCTTTTGCTAGGGATAGGAGTCAGTCCTCAGTCCTCAGTCCTCAGGAGAAATGGGGAGTTTAGAGGAGGTATAAGTAAGAATTGTCCCTCAATTTTTCTGTCCTTGATTTGCCTTTTATGCTAACTTTTTGAACGTTTTAGACTAAAACAAGTTCACTTTTTGGGAATCTCAGAAGGCTCAAACCTTTATATAGTAACTCTATTTTTTATAGACTAATCTCGGAGGTAAATTTAGCTTGTGGCGTTGAAATATAGTTTGATAGCCTGTTATCCAATTTTGATAAATGTTTGTTACAAATACAAATAGTAGAATTAAGAAACAGGGAAGACCGAAGTTGGAAAAATAAGTAGGGTTTGCTAAATAAAGTCTTTTTACTGGGGTAGGGGCGAGGGGTGGGTTGACTCCTGACTCCTCCGTAGTTATTTATTTATCACTGTTCAACCGGACATGATATAACAGTGATTTTTCGGCTGTGTGCAGGGCGTGAAAATCCTCACTTTTTTAACAATAGCTTGTGAAAAGTTCATACTTTTTCCAGGCATAAATTGCCTAAAACCAATATCAGTCAATGCGCGCGATATTTAATCAGCAAGCCCTAAGTATTTCTGTTCAAAATACACTTTTTATAGCATTCTTTTTTTTACTGGTATTAGTTATATACCCAAATTTTAACTGCAAATTTTGCCAATTTTCATTATGGTTAAGTATCTTAAGTTTTTCTGCAAAATAAGAGGGTGCATCTCATATTTGCAAAAATACTTTTCTCCTATATATTCCCTGTTCCCAGCTCCGGTGTTCCCTAAAAGCGATAAATTTTTGGCTTTATTCACGCATTGAGATGCACCCAAATAAGATATAGCAATATGATTTGAGTTGTGAGATATTGAAGGTTTTTGTTTTAGGGAATAGGGAATAGGGAAGAAACGAAGAGATAAGAATAAGATAACTGCTATATTCTATGCTTTAAAGGAACACCTCAATTCTCAGATTAGTATATATTAAATTGTAAGATATTGACTTTCTTTACACAAGGCTTTGCTAAATCCTAAAAATATAAATATTTTGTCTATACTAATATATATTTTTGACAAAATAAATATGGATTTAGCTATTTTTAACTAGGTTCAATAAATCATAAAAAATCATTATAAATTTAAGAGATATTGATATTATGCACCCAAATTTTTTATCTGACTCAGAATTAATATCTGAAAAGAAATTTTCTAAAATTTTGGCAGAAATATCTCTCAAAATTCGCCAATCATTGGAGTTAGACTATATCCTCAATACTGCTGTAGCAGTAGTACGAGATTTACTCAATGTTGACCGTGTTTTTATATATAAATTTCAACCAGATGGTAGTGGTATTGTTGAGGTAGAATCAGTTAGCTATCAATCAAGAACTATAATTAATGAAGTTCTGTACGATCCATGTTTTAAAGAAGATTTGATCGATCTTTATAAACATGGTCGTGTGAGTTCAGCCACAGATATTACTAACAGTAATCTACCAACTTGTTATGTAGAATTATTACTCAGATTTCAAGTACGATCTATATTAGTAGTACCTATTTTACAAGGTGACGATCTATGGGGATTATTAATTGCTCATCACTGTATTGATGCTAGAGAATGGCAAAATTCAGAAATTGAATTACTACAACAATTATCAGTGCAAATGGCAATTGCTATTCAACAAGCAGAACTTTATCAACAACTGCAAGAAGAATTGAAGCAACGTCAGCAGGCACAAACTAAACTAAAAGAAGTTAATAAACAATTAAAAGCAAAACTTACAGAAAATAAAATATACGCAGATATAGTTAAAAATATGCAGGTTGGTTTGCACGTTTGGCAGATGGAAGACCTGAATGATGTTAGTAGTTTTAGATTAAAAGCGACTAATCCTGCCGTTACTCATTTGACTGGATATCAAGAAAAAGAAATAATGGGTAAGCGAATTAGTGAATGTTTTCCTCACTTATTAAAGACTGATTTACCAGAAATTTATGCTGAAGTTATTCATTCGGGAAAAAATAGAGATTTGGGGGAAATTGAGTATTTTGAACAACGAATTCCTCATAGTATTTTTGCAGTAAAAGCCTTTCCTTTGCTTAATAATTGTGTGGGTATATTATTTGAAAATGTGACAGTTCGTCAAGAAACAGAAAATGAGCTTAAAAGACAAAAAAAGGTCATGCAAATGTTGACTACAATGAATCCTGATGGAATTTTAATTGTTGATACAGAGGGTGTAATTCAATTTGTTAATCCTGCGGGAGCATTGCTTTTTGGTCGTACAGAAGATGAACTAATTGGAAAAGCTTTTGGGTTTCCTTTAGTTGTGGGAGAAAGAGTAGAAATAGATATAGTCAGACCATTGGATGAATTGTGTGTAGAAATAGGAATGGCTGAAATGCGACTTGGCAATATAATTTGGGAAGGAAAAGAAGCTTATCTTGCTTCTTTTAGAGATATTACTGAACGAAAACGTACAGAGAAAACTTTACGAGAAATGAATGAAGCGATCGCTCAAGAAATTCAGGAAAGAGAACAAGCACAAAATCAATCTCAAGAAGCTAATAAAAAATTAACAAATTGGATCGAAGCTTTAGAAAGTCGGAATCAAGAAATTACTTTACTAAATAATATGATTGACTTACTTCAAGCTTGCTTTACTGTTGAGGAAGCTTGTCAAGTTATTCTGCCATTAATTCAAAATTTATTTCCTAATACTTATGGTTCGGTCTTTAAAATTAGTGATTCAAGAATGTTAGTTGAAGCAATTGCAAATTGGGGAGAAAAAATACCAGAAGAAACACTTTTTGCCCCCCATGAATGTATTGCTTTACGTCGGGGAGAAGTTCATTTTGTAGAGGATACTCAAACAGCTTTAACTTGTAAACATCTGCCACAACCATTACCTAAAACAACATTATGTATTCCGATTATGGCACAAGGCCAAGCAATTGGAGTTATTTCATTTTATTATCAAGAAAAAACTAAAATTACAAAAGAAGAACATCAATTAGCAATAACATTAGCTAAACAATTTGGACTAGCTTTAGCAAATCTAAAATTACAGGAAACTTTGAAAATTCAAAGCATTCGTGATCCTCTAACCGGATTATTTAATCGGCGTTACTTAGAAGAATTTCTGAATCGAGAAACTTATCGAGCTATTAGAACTGAAAAGCCTATTGGTATAATTATGATTGATGTAGATCATTTTAAAAAGTTTAATGATGAATTTGGTCATGCTGCTGGAGATATTATTCTCAAAAGTTTAGGATCTTTTTTAAAACAGAAAGTTCGAGATTATGATATTGCTTGTCGTTATGGTGGGGAAGAACTAATTATGATATTACCAGGAAGTTCTTTAGAAAATACCGCAAGAAGAGCTGAACAAATAAGGAAAGAAATCAAACAATTATCTGTAGAATATGATGGTATACTGCTAAGTTCTATTACTGTTTCTTTAGGAGTTGCCTGCTTTCCTGAACATGGCAAAACTGGGGAAAAGGTGATTCAAGCTGCTGATGCTGCTCTTTATCAGGCTAAATATGAAGGACGTAATCGAGTTGCAGTAGCTCCAAAGTATTGAACCTACATTCCGCACGACAAAACGTAGCATAAAAATATAAGTCAAAAGTCAAAAGTAAGAAGTCAAAAGTCAAAAGTCAAAAGTCAAAAGTAAGAAGTAAGAAGTAAGAAGTAAGAAGTAAGAAGTAAATTATAGTGGTCAATAGGAATCAATAATTCAGTAAGTAGGGCTTGCTGATTAAATATCAAAGCATTGACTGATATTGCTTTCAGCCTTTTTTGAGCGAAAAAAGTGCAAGGTTTTTTGGCTGTTGTAGCCTCAAAATGCTAATACTTTTCCCCTGAGTATCAAAAAATTTGGCCGTAGCAGATAGTCTAAACTGTTCCCTGTTCCCAGATCCGGTGTTCCCTATCATCACAATCAGACTTTTTCAGCAGACCCTAAGTATTTATGCTTAATATTTAACTGAAAATTTGACTTTTGAGAAGTAATTTATACAGTATAAATATTTACCAAATAATATAAATCGTATACTACTTTTAATGTTACAAATTGACGTGCGGAATGTGGGATCAAAAGTTTAAAACTACAACGCAAAATTTTTCGCTCCCTCCGTTCTTCCTTCTTCCTTCTACTATAAAATTGACTACTAGGTAGGTTTTAGAGAAAAAAATTTCTAATCGAAAAATACAAAAATCCACTATAAATTTCCTTATGAATCATCATAGTTACTGCTTTATGAAAAAATCTACCACGTCGCAGTATCCTTGAAAAATTGAGAAAAATTGAAACTAAAGTTCTTAGAAATCTTGTTGGAAATCATTCATACTCAGACAATTCATAAGAGGTTTGAGGAATCACATTTATATTACGATGAGAATAACGAGTAATGGCCAATAAAGGTAATGTCAGAGTCAGTACAGCGATCGCTGTTCCCAAAATATTTGCAATTCTTTGAGGAGGTTCATCGTCTGAGTAACTGACAGGTTGACTATCTGATTCCATATTGAGAAAGCTTCTAAAAAACTTAAAATTGTTAGTAGTAATACTTAGTAACAATACAAGTTGTATTATAAATACTTGGGGATTAGCCTCAACTTTTATTGTTAAGAACTATGATTTTTTTCAGTAACTTTGTCCTTAATCTCTTTAGCTGTTTGTGCCAGTACAAGAGACCTTTGACCCATACTTACAGGTAGTCTAGGTATATCTGCCAAAGAAGCACGAGATAAATCCAACAAAAGTTGACGGACTTTCCCTACCCATTCTAACGAATCTGGAGGAATAACTTGACCATCAGCTTTTTCTTGAATAATTTTTGCTTTCTGTGCTAGTGGTAGAGCTCTTTCTGCAAGTTCTTCTGGTAGTTTAGGCTTATCCGACAAGGAACTACGGACAATCTCAAACAATAATTGATGAACCTGATCTATCCACTCAGTATCTGAGTAGTGGGAATTAAAATTAGTCATAACTAGGGCTAGTTTGTTTCAAAATGAGAGCTAAAATTCTATTTTTATTTAGATAGAAATTGTTTACTTTTCAGTTAAATTCCAGACTCCATCCCAATTTTTTGGAGGAAGCTCGGTCTGGAATAGCTGACAACGACCAAGGTGCATCTTAGCCGCTTTGTTATTTGGATCGATTTTGATGACTTCTTTAAATTCAGCTGCAGCCATTGCAAAAGCTTCTTTTATAGAGAGGTCTGTTAAATTTTTTTCTTTAGATGGTCTTGAGTAATACTCTCGTCCTTGATGATAATGTTCAACTATAAGGTGTTGTTGCTCCGTTAACTCTTGCTTCAGCTCGCCTTCCTTAAAGCCTAACAATTCGTATATTCTCACGGGTTTACTTTTTCCCTTCACCGTAATTAGGTCTAGTTCCCGAACCCAAAGCATATCTTTATAAGGTTGATAAGTATTATCACTGATGACCAGGTCTGTACCATACTGTTTGCTTGTACCTTCAAGGCGAGAAGCAAGATTAACCCCATCTCCAATAGAAGTTAGCTCCATACGCTTACTAGAGCCAATATTACCACTAACTACTTCGTCTGAGTGAATGCCCATACCAATCTTGATGGCCATTTTGTTCTGAGCTACACGTTCTTCATTGAAAATTTTCAGGCGTTGGCGCATTTCTACAGCACTTTGCATGGCACACAAAGGATGATTTTCTAGAGGAGCAGGGGAACCAAATACTGCCATCAGGGCATCTCCTATATATTTGTCAAGAGTACCTTTGTATTTGAATACAGCATCTACCATCTCTTCAAAATACTCGTTGAGCATAGTAACAACCTCTTCAGCTTCCATACCTTCTGTCAAAGTAGTGTAGCTACGAATATCACTGAAAAGCACAGAAACCTGTTGACGTTTTCCTCCTAAACCAGTATCACCAGTTGCTAATAATTGTTCTGCAACTTCTGGTGTCATGTAGCGATACATCAAGTTTTTCACTTGTTTTTCTCCAGTAATGTCCTCCATCACTACTAAAACGCCATTAACTTTCTCAAGGTCGCAAACATCAATCATAGAGTTAATTGACAAATTAATACTTTGAGGAGGCAAATTTCCCAGGGGTAACAAAGTTTGATCTGGATAATACTGTTGATACTCTTTGCTATAGTTCGGAGAAAGGGCTAAATCTAGCCACTTAGAAAAATCACCTTCCTTGAGGCGTACTAATTCACTTACATATTTACCTGCTAATATCTCTGTGTCACTGATGCCTAGTAAATGCCTAGCACTTTCATTTGTAGCAATAACTTTGCCTTTTTGATCTGTAGATATTACCCCGTTTGTGAGACTCCGTAGAATATCCCTTTGTCTCTGTTGCTCTTGTTTAACTGTATCAAATAATTTAGCATTTTGGAGTGCCACACCTGCTTGGATATTAAAGGCCTTCATAAACTCTAAATCGTTGCGATTAAAACTGGCTTTCCACTGCTCCGGTGCTTCAGGCCAGTTGGCATGGTCATAGGGTGAATAATCTCCTTGTTTCTTCTTATTAATTAGCTGAGTTACACCAATTAATTCATTGTCAGCATTAAAAACAGGCATACACAATAAACTACAGGTACGATAACCTGTTTTTTCATCTGTTTCCTTGGCTGTAACTGAGTGGGTATCTTTATAAACGTCAAAAGGAATAAGTAGTGGCTCGCCAGATGTGGCCACCATGCCAGCAAAGCCTTTATCTTTAGCAATCCTGATTTCTGTTAGCTGGCCATTAATGGGGATTTTTGTCCATAGTTGACTTTTCTCGTTATCTATGAGCCACAAGGTACTGCGGTCTGCATTCATCAGTTCCTTGGCCTGCTCCATAACTTTTCCTAGAGTATCTTCTAAGTCTAGACTACTTTTGCTGAGGGAGTCTACAGCTTTCATTAGAGCTTCTGCTGCTCTCTGTCTTTGAGTTGCTGCATAAAATGATTTAGAAGATTCTAGAATTAGACTAATGGAAGGGGCAAATTCACGAAATACTCTTTCATCATCTTCGGTAAACCCATTGACATCTATTTTGTCTCCTAGTTGTTCATATTTTTCGTGGTCTGGTTTGAACTTGTTTAGGAGTTGGACAACTGCGATTAAATCCCCTGTTTCTTCTTGCAGTAATGGCATTACTACCATAGTGTAGGTACGATATCCATTCTGTTTGTCAAATTTCTGTGCTGAAGCGGAACGTGGATCGTCATAGAAATCGTAGGGTATGTTGATTACTTTTTTATCCTGAGCTGATTCTCCTGCTATTCCTACATTGGCTGGAATTCTTAATTCTAAGAGCTTCCCATCTGCTCCTTTAGCTACTGTTGACCAAAGTTCATTTTTTTCTTCATCTAATAACCAAATTGTTGTCCGGTCTGCGTTCAATAATTCTCCTGTTTTGAGAGTAATTGAGCGCAACATTTCGTGTAGAATTGCATCAAATCCTTGAGCCTCTAACAAATTGTTGAGCATTCCCAGGGTTTGGTTAACTGTCTTGAGCTTTTCTTCAACATCTTTAACCGCTTCCACAAAGGTTTCTTTTGTTAGGGGAGCTAGATAGCTTGAGAAACTAGACCCAGGATGAACTAATGCGCTAGTTTCGTTGACTTTTGAGTAGCTTTTGGGGTTATCTCCATTACTAAGATTAATTTTTGGATTATTATAAGTATCATTATTATTACCAGAGTAACTATGAGGGTTAGAAACCTCATGGTTAGGACCCTCTATAACTTCCACATCCTCTTTTGGGATTGTGTACTCTGTTGCTATTTGATTTGGAGATGCAGATGTCATAACGTTTTTATTAAATATTTGGATGCTCTTTCTATTAAGGCTTTTCAGTAGTTATAGCTCAGTTTGTTAATTAATATTAAGATAGAAGGTGAATAATTTTTTTAATCATCCATACCTGTAGTTTAGTCTAACATAATTAAATTTTTATTCTTCTCTCAATAAATTTATTATAAATATTTTTTTAGATAATGTTTGCTACAAAAGTTATAGGTATGAGCTTAGGGAGCATCTGTGTCTGGGAATATTTTTTTTTCTTTATCCCCCATTAATTGAATGCTTTTTCTTCAATAAGTATATTAGTTTTATAGTAGAGAAAGTTATTTTTTGCCCTTGTTAAATCTTTAATTAATAATTGTGAAAAACATCATTAATCAAAGTTTCATATTTATTTGCTACACCTTTGTATAGAAATAGAAGTAAGCAAGCTTTGATCTGTTCAAGTTATGCCCTCAAGTTTGATATTCATAATCTAACACAAAAAATCGCTATTGATACTATGGATAGTGTTATATCTAAGTTGATAATTCAACATAATCCACATGATTTTTTTGTGCCCTTTGTTAAAGTCAATTATTAATGTTATTTTATATCGTATTTTTAATAGAAGCAATCTTATGGACTTAAGATTCTCCTCTAGAACTAGAAATAGGTATAGTCAAATTTTGACTACGTTTAGTAGCAGCTTCAGTTAAAAGAGATTCTGCAAAAGCTATAGCCTCTTGAGCTGGCCTACCACTAGCTAGTTGTGCCAACTCCTCCCGCCGTTGATAATTATTGAGATTTTTAACTCTAACAATAGTCCGTACTTCAGAGTTTTGATTAGGTATTTCCTCAACTACTTGTTTACTGACATTAAAGTGATTATCAGCCATTGCAGCTACTATCGGTTGATGGGTTACGCAGAGGACTTGATGTTTCCGACTAAGTTGATGTAGTTTTTCTGAAATAGCTGCTGCTACTCTTCCTGAAACTCCAACATCTATTTCATCAAATACTAAAGTACCAGACCCTTCTATTTGAGAAAAACAAGCTTTCAATGCCAATAAAAATCGACTCATTTCCCCACCAGAAGCTATTGAATTTAGAGGTTGTAGTGGTTCACCAGGGTTTGGACTGAAGCAGAATGTAATCTGGTCAGCTCCTGTAATTGTTGGGTTAGTAGGAGTAATTTGTACCTGAAATTTCACTTTTTCCATAGCGAGAGGTTTTAATTCCTCTACTAAATGTGTCTCTAATTTAGCAGCCGCACTATGACGTTTTAAGCTAAGTTCGCTACATTTATCTTGTAATTGTTTTTGAGTTTCTAGATATACTTTTTCAAGTGCTTCAACAGACTCTCCACCATCTTGTAGTTCTTTGAGTTCTGCTTGTATTTTGTAATAATAATTAATAGCTTCTTCTAGGGTTGGACCATACTTGCGACAAATTTGTTTAAGCTCTTGAATTCTTTCTTCAACATCCTGTAATCTTTGGGGATCGGCTTCTAATTCTTCGCCATAGCTACTAATTTGTCGGCTAGCTTCAACAACTTGAGATAAAGCCTCATTAATCATTTCTAATATAGGTTGTAATGTGGAGTCGTAGTTTACCATATCGTTTAATATAGTTTCTGCTTCTCCAAGGAGGTCTGCTGCGGCTGAATTATCTCCTTCATTTTGATATAAAGCTTGATATATTTGATAGCTTTGATGTTGAAGTTCAACTGCATGACTAAGACGTTGACTTTCTTGTGTTAGTTGTTCTAATTCTTGAGGTTCAGTAAGATTAGATTTATCTAGTTCTTGTACTTGGTATTCTAATAAATCTATTCTTTGTAAACGTTCCTGTTCTGACTGACGACGATTTTCTAATGCTGCTTTGGCTTTTTGAGCTTTTTGGTAGGCAATACTTACTGCTTCTCGGCATTTTAGTAGGGGATGACTACCATATAGATCGAGCCATTCCCTTTGGAGATTGGGATTTCCTAATTGTAGAGTTTGGCCTTGGGCTGTAATTTCTAATAGGCGATCGCGCAGTTGGTCCATTATTTTGCGATTGACCAGAATACCATTGAGACGAGACCTAGTACGGAGAGAAGTTTGGGCATAAGTAATTTCACGACTACAGACCACTAATGTACCATCCACTAAATCTATTTCTTGGTTTCCTAACCATTTAGCCAGGGATGAGTTTAGCTCAAAGGTTGCTTCTAAGATAGCTCGTTTAGTTCCTGTTCGGATTACACGACGGTCTACTTTACCGCCCAGAGTTGCATCAAGAGCATCTAGGATAATGGACTTACCAGCACCTGTTTCTCCTGTGAATACATTTAGGCCAGAGCTTAATTCTAGGTCTAGATGGTCTATAAGAGCAAAGTTATTAATGCGAAGGGATATAAGCATTTATTCAAGGAAGAAGGAAGAAGAAAGAAGGAAGAAGGAAGAAGTGAAGATTAAATGTTTGCACTTTACTTTTATCCTGTTTCGGTCAAAAATAATTTTTGAGTTTATGGCTTGAATCTCTGAGTGACATACTCCCAGACTGATTCTTGTAATCAGTGTAGGCTTCTGAGCGACTCTACTATGTAGACATTAACTGAGCTAGCACGGGATGCCCCTCCGCTCCAATTGATTTTAGAACAGGCTCAATTGTGCGCCTCGATCTTCTTCAAACTCTGCTGCTAGTATCAAATCTTTTACTAACACCTCAGCTCGATTTTTAATATTAATTGCAGCATTCAAATCACGTCCAATTGATAAATTGCATTTAGAACAATTATGCTGTCTTTGACCCAAAAGTTTCTTGACTTTATGACCACATCTAGAACATTCTGTACTTGTACCATGAGGTTTAACTTCAGCTACTAACTGACCAGCTCTTTCAGCCTTGCTAGTTAATATTGTCTTGAAATTACCCCATCCAGCATCATGTACAGATTTAGCTAATCTAGACTTAATCATACCTTTAATATTCAACTTTTCTACTGCAATAATGTCATATTTAGATAACAATTGATTAGCAGTTTTATGATGGAAATCTTTGCGAGTATCAGCTACTTTATTGTGTTTTTTAGCTAGTTGTTTTATAGCTTTGAGTCTACCTTTAGAACCTTTCTTTCTCCTAGATACTTTCCTCTGTGCTGATTTCAGTTTATATTCAGCTTTTCTCAAATATTTAGGAGCTGGAACAGACTCATCATCCGAAGTTACGAAAAAATCAATTAAACCTACATCAATACCAACTATATTTCCACGTTTTATATCTGGTTTGATTGTTGGTACTGATTTATCTTCTACACTCAAAGTCACAAAATAACCACTAGCTTTTTGAGTAATTGATACTGTTTTGATCGTAAATCCATCTGGAATAGGTCTATGAACAATTACCTTAACATCACCTATTTTTGATAGGTTAACTTTATTATTAACAAAATGATATTGTTTAAACTGAGCATAAGTGAATGTTTTATATTGATTTTTTCCTTTGAATCTAGGTTTACCTAATCGTTTACCTTTTGAATCTCCTTTAATCCATCTATCAAAAGCTAATTCAACTCTTTTTGGCACTTCTTGCAATACTTGAGAATGTATTTCTTTGTACCACGGTCTATCTATTTTTAGTTGTACAAGGGATTGTTTTTGATTATAGTAAGTTGGTCGGTTTTTTAATTCAGGAAGATGACAAATTAAAGGACAAGCATTGATTGAGCAACGATTTTGTTCCCACCAATTAAATCTTTGTGCCAACATATAGTTATATTGCCACCTTAACATTTCCAGAATCTTATCTATTTTGTCTGATTGTTCTTTTGTCGGGCGTAATTTGTATTGATAAGCTAGTCTCATTTTTCGACCCTAAAAACCTACAAATTTACAGCGTAGCGTTCCCTATTGACCATGTATCTATTATAATAGTTTGCGTACACATTGGTCGCCTACATGATGAAAGTACCATAATATTTTCGGATAAGTAAAGAAAGATTAGATAAACTGAGATTATATGCAATCCAAAAGCAAAAAACGATGACTCAGGTAAGGGCGTGATTTCATAGATGATTTACCTGAAGACATTGAAGATCGACGAAATATAATTGATAGATATAGTAGAAAAATAACGCATTCATACTACACTGACTCTCGCGTTTTCAGTGTGGGATTTCTTTTATCTCAAGTTAATCACAAAGATACCAAATGAGTTCTATAAATATCCTAAATAGTAAAATAGTAAAGGTATATAAAGGAAAGTTTTGCTAAATTTTAGATGGATATTCTCAGATTAACATTTTTTTCACAACCTATTTAAGGTTACTATAACAGTCCTAAATTATTTGTAAAAAATTTCAAATATAGACCGAAATATTTAAGTTCAATAATTCCTATAGGATATCGTATTATCGATGCTGTATTTGTGGCAAAATTACAATTACAGAAGACAGAATAGAAAGCAGATAAATAGCGGGAATTTGTTAACTATTTTTACTTTTTATCTTGAGGTGTAAGCAATGATTTATCGGCAATTAGCTGATGATTAAATGAAGTCGGAATCAAGATTTAGTGACTAATAAAGGATTAAAGGTATGAATAAAAGCGCATCAAACTAGATTTTCTCTACCTGGTAATTTATACATTTTTTGAGTAAAATTTGTATGAACTAATGTTCCAAATTAGTCTAGAATTTTTATTGCTAACTACTAATGGCTGATAGCTAAATGCTTACTCCTACATAGATGATTTTTTGTCTATAATTTTAATAGATAAGTAAATTAGGTTAGAGGTAATGTTATGACTCCAAATCCTGTAATAATGACAGCCGTAGAGAATTTGGACTACCGTGTTACTGTGGGAGATGTGGCGGCTAAAGCTGGATTAGATGTGAAAGTGGCAGAACAAGGATTATTAGCTTTAGCTACAGATGCTGGTGGTCATTTACAAGTATCAGAAGCAGGGGAAATTGCTTATTTATTTCCTAAGAATTTTAGAGGTATTTTAAGGAATAAATTCTGGCGGTTAAGATGGCGAGAATGGTGGGAGAAAGTTTGGCGAGTATTGTTTTATTTAATCCGAATTTCTTTTGGTATTTTGTTGATACTTTCTCTTGTAATTATACTTGTAGCTATTGCGATTATTGTGATTTCTCTGAATTCTAGTGGTGATAGAAATGACTCAGGTGGTAGGAGTAATAATTCTGGTGGCGGGATGATTTTTTTCCCTGGGTTTTGGTTTAATCCTAATTGGTTTTTGTGGTTTGATTGGGGTTATTATGATCGCCCCTACAGATATCAACGTCAAAGACAAAAATATAATTCTCAAGGTCAAAAAAATGGGATGAATTTTTTTGAAGCTGTGTTTTCTTTTTTGTTTGGAGATGGTAACCCAAATTATAATCTAGATGAGCGACGTTGGCAGGCGATCGCTACTGTGATTAAAAATAATCAAGGGGCGGTAGTTGCCGAACAAATTGCTCCTTATTTAGATGATTTGGGTAAAGGATATGCTTTGGAATATGAAGAGTATGTTTTACCAGTATTAACTCGTTTTAATGGTCGTCCAGAAGTTAGCCCTGAAGGTCAAATTGTCTATCATTTTCCTGAGTTACAAACAACGGTAAAAGAGTGGAATTCTCAACCTGTTTCTGCATTTTTAAAGGAAAAACTTTGGCGCTTTAGTGAAGCAAATTCCGGTCAAATAATGTTAGCAACTGGGTTGGGTGCTGTGAATTTTGTTGGTGCTTTAGTTTTGGGTTCTTTGCTAGAAGATGGTACGGTGGCAGCTCAGATAGGAGGATTTATTTCTTTTGTTGAAGTTATTTATCCTCTTTTACTGGTTTATGGTGTTGGTTTTTTAGTTTTACCTTTAATTCGTTATTTTTGGGTACAATGGCGTAATGGTAAAGTAGAGACAAGGAATCAACAAAGGCAAAAAAGAGTTATTACTTTGAATCAAGCAGATCGTCAGTTAAAACAGAAAATTGAATATGCTAAAAAATTTGCTAGTGAAACTATTATTGGTCGTGAAAGTTTAGCATATACAACTGAAAAGAGTATTCTAGAGCAGGAAGCTGAACAAGCAGATAAAATTGATGGTGAATGGCAAAAAAGATTGAATCAATCAGATGGTTAAGATATTAACTGAAGTGCTTAAATATCGATAATTTATTATGTAATTTTAGGGCGTTTAAATATGAAGTAATTATTATCATTTTTTGAGTCATGGCGAATAGCTACTAATTCCCATCCTTCATTGCCTAAGTAATTAACTAACTCGTGTAATTCTCTGTCTTTCCAGTCTCGCCATTCTTGACCGTTGATATATATGCTAATCAGTTTATCTCCAAAAGGATAAGGACTAGCATCTACTAATATATATTCCCATTTTTGCATTTGTTATCTAAAAATATAAAGTATAGAACCATTTTTTTTCTGCGAGAACTTTCTAGAGGTTTGAAGGCAGAATTAACATTATAAATCAGGTTTACTGATGTTTCTTATGAAAAGAAGGTACATGGAAATAGGTGAAAATTATCATCTCTTTTTTTCTACACAACTTAGTATTATTTTAGATATTCCTATAGATGTCATTTCAGTTATCAGTTATCAGTTATCAGTTATCAGTTATCAGTTATCAGTTATCAGTTCCTCTGGCTGTTTGCGCAGCATTCCGTAGGAAAGCCAGAGGCTTGAAATACTGAAATTTATTTTTTTTGATCCCCTTGAAAGGGGAGGCTTGAGACCTTATTTTTTAGTCAGGATGTTAGTCACTATATCCATTTAATTATCAAGAACTCGAAAAATAGAATAAGGTAAAAAGGTTGAAATTTACCCTCATATTCACCATCTCTCCATCTCTCTTAATTTACAGTAAATTAAACCAGGTGTGGGGTACACCCATCGCGGGCAAGATGCCCGCACTGGGAACGTCTAATTATTAATATCTGTACTTTATATATCACTGAATCTGCTGTAAGTACATAAATAGGGTTTGCGTATGGAAAGTCTTTTTGCTCTTTGTAGGGAGTAGGGACCCACCCCTCGCCCCTCCCCCTCCCAGGACTATCCCTTATAAGGAACTCCTCAGACACGAGGACACGGAGACGCACCAGACACGGGGACACGGAGAGAAGGGGAGCAGGGGAGAAGGGAGAAATAGTCATACTGTATAAGTGAAACTACTTAATCTGCCAAAAATAATGTACTTTTAAATACATTTTCTATCTATAAAAAAGCTTTTAAAGTCTTGAACATAATTTGTCTATGCGTGTCAATTTTTATGTTAAGAAAGATGTTTATAAAGCATAGCTTCCAGGAGGGGAAAAGGGAGTAGTTAGGAGTTAGAATAAATGGGGATTACAGATTCAGTTACCAAAACAATAGTAAGAGTGATTTTTTTGCCATACCTAGCCGAAAATACTCACATGCATGAATTTTTTAGACCTAACTTCTTATACTTTTTCCAGATTTAAAAAGGCTAAAACCTTTACCTACCAATGTTTTTAGATTTAATCAGCAAGCCCTAAATAGAAATCTCTAATCATCAAAAATAAAATCAATTTTTGTACTCTTATTCATCAATTATTTCCACCTATTCTGTATGGATATACAACGTCCCTACCCCTTACTTTCTCTTTTGGAGGATATGCTTATATAGCTCCAAAATATATCCTATATAGAGTAAAGAAACTTTGGTTTAAAGGAAGAAGTTATATACTTCATTAAACTAAAATTACCTGTGACTATAGAATTATCATAAGAATTATCATCTCAACCTAATCTGAAAAAAAGTTGTTTTAAAATGAGCTAATCAATAAAATTCTAGTTCTACCTAAATCAGGATTATTTTTGTATTTCAACAGCTTTAATTAAACCAATCTAACTCTTTCATTTTTAGTAAAATCTGACTTTTTGAAATTTATTTCGTTAACAGTAGAATTTATTTACTTAGATTTAGAAAGAATGCCCAAATTCTAGTTTTAGCGTACATCAATTCTCGCTAAATTTGCACCCTGGTAATAGTACAACAAAATCTGCTGGTAATTATATCCGTTTCGAGCTAAATTATAAGCTCCCCATTGACTCATTCCGACAGCGTGACCAAAACCTTTTCCAGTAATTTTGAAACTGCTGGGAATTTGTTGGCCTTCATTTTTATTAGGACTAACTATAAATCTGGTACTTTTTAATCCCAGAGCTGCTGTAACATCCGTACCTTTAAGAGTTTTAACCCCTGCATCCCCTAAAACTTTGATAGTAATAACACTATTGTGAGGAGTAGTAGTCTGAGGTGTCATAGATATGATATTTCCTACACCTGATATTCGTTGTTTCAATTCTGCTTGAGTAAATGATTCTGTCCATTCATAAACTGGAGCATCTTGATCGAAGTCGGGAACCGCGCGGAGATAAGGAAGTGGGTTTGACCAAACATCCTCTACATTTTCTGTGTGGCCTCCAGAGGAGGAATGGAATAAAGCTAAAATAATTTGACCATTGTAGGTAAGCACTTGACCTTTAGTGGCATCAACAGCAGCATAAGTACCTGGAGACTCTGTTTTAATTCCTTGGTATACTTGCCATAATTGGTCATTGCCTAAGTCGTAGAAATTATTACTATTTTCTTGACGCTTATTCAAAGCATAGGAGCGGGCCGCAACTGCTTGGGCTTTTAAAGCTGCTTGAGGCCAATTGCCATTCATTTCTGCTCCAATAACACTGTATAGGTATTGTTCTATATCAACGTAATTGATAGCTGTAATTCCTGATTTGCTAGGGATAATGTGAGTACGTCCACGATACCAGCGATCGCCTATCCATACATAACCTTCTCCTTTGGGTTCGATCCACATTTGACCAGATACCCAGTTGGACAAAGCAACTTTTCCCGATCTTAATTCGGCGGCAAAGCCTTTGGTTGGCTGTAGTTCGCCAATAGCTCTACCAGCACCATCTCTTACTATAGCGCTTGTAGAACTACCAACTTTAACTTCTTTTGCCCCTTCTTGAATGGCAATTCGCAGGACTAGAGAAGCTTGAGCAGGGGTGATCGCTAGTAACCAGAATAGAATGGATGTCCAAAAATAGTGTTTTAGTGGTTTAATGGAACGATTAATAACAGAAATAAATAGCAATCCAGAACTCATCAGATTTTATATTTTATATTTTAGATTTTATATTTAACTAAATGTAGGCAAAAGCCTTAACGAAGTCAGAAGTCAGAAGTCAGAAGTCAGAAGTCTGCCCACCCCTAACCCCTCCCAGGAGGGGAACTAGGGGATTTGAGCAAACCTCCAAAAATATTGCGCCTTAAAAGGCAGGGTTTTCGACCCACATTATTTTGATAATAAATTTCACAGGGTAAAATTAAAGAATAATTATCACTTGTGGATATAATTATCATATTTTTTGAGTTTACTGAGGAATTTTGAAGTTTTGCAGGTAACTTTTCTAGGAACTAGCTCTGGTGTCCCGACGCGATCGCGTAATGTTTCAAGTGTTGCTTTACGCTTGCCTCAACGGGGTGAATTATGGTTGTTTGACTGTGGGGAAGGAACTCAACATCAGTTTCTCCGCAGTGAACTTAAGGTTAGTCAACTGACTCGTATTTTTATTACTCATATGCACGGCGACCATATTTTTGGTCTGATGGGGTTATTAGCTAGTTGTGGTTTGGGGGGAAATGTTAAAAGCATCGATATATATGGTCCCCCTGCTCTGGAGGATTACTTGCAAGGTTGTATTCGATATTCTCAAACTCGCTTGGCTTATCCTTTGAAGATTTATCAATCTAGACCTGGTGTAATTTATGAGGATGATGAATATGTTGTTAGCTGTGGTTATTTAAAACATCGGGTTCCTGCTGTTGGTTATCGGGTAACGGAAAAAGACCGACCAGGACATTTTGATGTGGAAAAGGCTAAGGCTTTGGGTATTCCTCCTGGTCCTATATATGGCAAGTTAAAACGGGGTGAGTGGATTACTTTATCTGATGGACGGAGAATTAGTGGGGCAGATTTATGTGGAACACCTCAGATTGGCCGGAAGTTTGTTTATTGTACTGATACTGTTTTTTGTGATGGGGCGGTGGAACTGGCGCAGGATGCTGATTTACTTGTTCACGAGGCTACTTTTTCTCATCGGGATGCTGATATGGCTTTTCAAAGATTACATTCTACTTCGACTATGGCTGCACAGGTGGCTTTGGCCGCAGGTGCTAAACGTTTGATGATGACTCATTTTAGTCCTAGATATGCTCCTGGGAATCCGATTTTGTTGGATGATTTGCTACAGGAGGCGCGGGCTATTTTCCCTAATACTGATATGGCTTATGATTTTTTGAGTTATGAAATTCCTAATCAGCGAGTTTTGCGGAATTAATTCTTCAAACTTTGGTGTTTATGTAGTGAATCTGACCTTAAAAAGCTAATTCAAAGTTAAAACAACTTTTCATTTTAGCTTTCACATAGCATAGAGTGCATCAGTTTTCTCTATCATAGTCCCTAGTTAGACCTATCCAAAAAAACTACCAAACCCTTATGTAGTTGTCCCCAAATTGTTGTTTTTGGATATGTCTATAGTTTCAGGAGAAAAATTCAATGAAAATAAACTTTTTGGTCCGCAGATTTAGGGTTCTGCTGATTACGGTTGTATCTTTTGCTTTGGTTTTATCCTTAGCGCAGCTATCAAATGCAGCATTTCCTGATGTAGATATCGATTTTCTCTACAAACCCAAGCCCATGCCAGTCGCTATAGTGCCCGATATTAGAGATATTGAGCAAGCATATCAGGCAATTAGTGATATTCCTGGTAGCAGACAAATGAGGGTTCCAATCCCAAGTGAAAATCCTAGAGAAAGAATTTTTGCTGAGGGAACTGTTAATCGACGAACAAACCGGGCGAATCCAATTACTGTTGAAAATTCAAGGGATATGTTTAGGCGAGAGGTAGCTCTTCGGATGAGGAGGGGCACTCAAAGAAGCTTGAATACTTTAGACCAATCTACATTAGTTGCCAGCATGGATTTATCAAATATTGCTCAGTACGAACGCTGTGTTTATGTTGATTCTTATGGAAAAGTACATGATAAATGCGTTGTTGATTTAGTAATTCGTGACGCAGTGTCTAATCAAAGATGGATTTTACCTAATGTTTTAATAGATAAGTTTTGCGTATATGTAATGAAGGCATCTATAAAAAAAACTTGGTTCTAACAATCAAATCTTTCAACTTTGGATGATGTTATATTTCAAGTCTAGCTAGTTTAAATACAACATATTTAAGACAAATGATGTACAAGACGTGAATAGTAAAAATCTTGTATTGCAGGCATCTTGCCCGTTAAATGTTTATCTTATAGCAGCGGGAAGTGCTGTATAAATTATCCAAACTTTTGTGTTATCCACTAAACCTCTCTAAAAATGAAAATCAGGTTGAAAACCTTATAAAGTCAAGACAAAAATTGAGTTTTTGGAGAGGTCTATTAGGTTTAAATAATCTTTCCTTTTATAACAATGTAAAGTAATGAGAGAAGAAAACAATAAAGTTCATTGGCTTGTCTCGATTGTTGTTACCATTATTGCAGCTTCTATTTCAGGAATCTTTAGTCCTTTTTTAGAAAAGCACTTAGCAGAAGACCATACCCCTGATATAAGTCCTGAGCCAATTCCTTCAAGTCAACCTAATCCTCCTCAAAGCAGCATAGTAGTCCAAGAATATTCAGATGGTAGTAGATATGAAGGTGAAGTAAAAAACGGATTGCGTGATGGGAGAGGCGAATATTTTGCCCTAAATGGAGATAGATATGTAGGAGAATGGCTTAATGATAGGCGCCACGGTGTAGGGTCGTACATTTGGTTAAATGGAGACATTTATAGGGGTGAATGGCGTAATAACCTTAAACACGGAAGAGGTGAGTTTATTGGACACGATGGTCTCCAAAAGAAAGGAATTTGGGAAAACGACAGGCTAATTCGTGAAGACTGATATGGCTTATGATTTTCTAAGTTATGAAATTCTAGATTTGACGAAGTTTCTCGATTAGGGGTGAATAGTAAATCTTAGGGAATATTCATTCTGTGAAGCACCCCAGGCAAATAAACTTAGAAGTAGCTTTTGTTTTGTTTGGTTTAAGGTTTGAAGATTTTTTTTGATGGCCCAGTTCGATTGACATTTATCAAAATAATTGTGTCGCGCAACCTCCCCTTTTAAGGCCAAATATTTTTGGAGCGAAGCTCAAACCCCATTACAAAAATAACTTCTGACTTCTGACTTCTAACTTCTAACTTCGTTAAGAATGGGGGTGGTGGGACTTGAACCCACACGACTGTTAAGGTCAACGGATTTTAAGTCCGTAGCGTCTACCATTCCGCCACACCCCCGTTTTTGTGTCGAGTGTTGAACTAACTGCATTTGCATAACAAAGCTCATTCCTTTATATAATCACAATGTTCAAATTTTTGCAAGTCTTTTGAAAAAAAAATTTGAAATTTCTTGTAAACCTAAAAGTAGAGAGTGAGAGTTAGCCCTTGATTAAAATCAAGGGTCGCCCTTCTGCTATGGGTTTTAACCCGTCATTATTATTAACTAAGAAATACCAAATTTTGTGTTAAGATAAAAATCAAGGAGGTGATGCAAATTGTACGGATGTCAACAACATTTAATTAATGAATCCCCTGAGGTAATAGCATTTCTTGAATATATCTGTTCAGAAGCTAATAAGTTAACGAATTGTGGGATTTATTATTGCCGTCAAATGCTATTTAAAGCCGGAATATTTTTAACAAGAGGTGAACTAGACAAGGAGTTAAAAAGCAACATTCACTTCAAAGCAATGCGTTCAGCTTGCGCTCAACAAATATTGCATGGTGTGATTGAGTCTTTTAATTCCTACAAGGAGTTATTAAAGCTATACAAACAGGAAAAATTACACTTTAGGCCCAAGCCACCATCCTATCGGAAAAAAGGTGGGATGGCAGTCGTAAGTTATCCGGCTCGATGGGTCAAATTAATTGATGGGGATTTAAAATTCACTTTAGGAAATCAGGTCAAAGCATGGTTTGGGATTGACCATTTTCTTTTACCCATGCCTTCAAATCTCGAATTTAACTCAATCAAAGAATACCGAATTCTTCCTCGAAATGGATTTTTCTATATTGAGTTTGTTTATCAACAAAAAGAGGCAAAAAAAGTTGAAGCGAAGGGAAATGTGTTGGGAATTGACCCCGGATTAAATAATTGGATAACGGGGGTATCTAACACCGGAAAATCATTCATTATTGACGGAAAAAAGGTTAAGTCTCAGAACCAGTGGTATAACAAAAAAATTGCCAAAATCAAGACAGGAAAACCCCAAGGATACTGGGATGAAGAACTGGCAGAGTTAACGGAAAAGCGTAACCGTCAAATGAGAGACAACATCAATAAAGCCGCAAGGTTTATGATTAATTGGTGTCTGGCTAATGATGTTAGTAATATTGTCTTTGGTTGGAATCAATTTAATAAAGACG
The DNA here is from genome assembly GCF_010692555.1 of Okeania sp. SIO3B5. Classification (GTDB taxonomy): domain Bacteria; phylum Cyanobacteriota; class Cyanobacteriia; order Cyanobacteriales; family Microcoleaceae; genus Okeania. The sequence goes on from NZ_JAAHHG010000012.1 coordinate 49,325, forward strand.
GGATTAACATTGGGAAAAAGAACAACCAAGAATTAGTTAAACTCACATCTTTGCTACTGGAATCCTCAAAGACTTGCTCAGAATCAGTGAATTTGCCCTTACCATCGTTTAACCAAACTTTATTGGGCTGCTTATTATCATTAGTAACAAAAGCATCCATGTCGCCATCTCCATCTACATCTCCTAAACTTACAGCTGAACTAAAGTCCTTCTCAAAATCGTCTTGCTCAGATTCAGTGAAATTGCCGCTACCGTCGTTTAACAAAACTTGGTTTATACGTTGATTAGCAACAAAAGCATCAATGTCACTATCTCCATCCACATCTCCTAAACTTACACCATAGCTATTGGAATTTCCCAAATTTTGCTGTGAGTCAGTGAAATTGCCACTACCATCATTTAACCAAACTTTATTGTCCTCCATTTGATTAGCAACAAAAGCATCAATGTCACCGTCTCCATCCACATCTCCTAAACTCACATCTTTACTATAAGTATCCCCAAAATCTTTTTGCTCAGAATCAGTGAAATTGCCTCTACCATCGTTTAACCAAACTTTGTTAGGGACTTTATAATTAGCAGTAAAAGCATCAATGTCACCATCTCCATCCACATCTCCTAAACTTACACCAAAGCTCCAGAAATCCCCCAAAGCTTGCCCGGAGTCAGTGAACTCAACAATAATCGGAGTAACATTGTCATAAAGGTTGATATACTGCTCTAGATTGTTTAACCAAACTTTGTTTTCACCACGATTAGCAACAAAAGCATCCCTGTCGCCATCTCCATCCACATCTGCTAAACTTATACCAAAGCTATAGGAATTCCCCAAAGCTTGCTGTGAGTCAATAAAATTGCCACTACCATCATTTAACCAAACTTTATTGGGCTGATTCTGATTAGCAACAGAAGCATCAATGTCGCCATCTCCATCCACATCTGCTAAACTTACATACCAGCTACTAGAATCCCCTAAATCTTGCTGTGAGTCAGTAAAATTGCCACTACCATCATTTAACCAAACTTTATTGGGCTGATTGTAATTAGCAACAAAAGCATCCGTGTCGCCATCTCCATCCACATCTACTAAACTTACATCTCTGCTTTTAGAATTCCCCAAGGCTTGCTGTGAGTCAGTGAAATTGCCACTACCATCATTTAACCAAACTTTATTAGGAGCGTTAGAACTAAATTTGGAATTAGCAACAAAAGCATCAATGTCACCATCTCCATCCACATCTGCCAAACTTACACGATAGCTACTGGTATTCCCAAAGGCTTGCTGTGAGTCAGTGAAATTGCCAGTACCATCATTTAACCAAACTTTATTGGACTGATTGTTATAATTAACAACAAAAGCATCAATGTCGCTATCTCCATCCACATCTGCTAAACTTACACCCCAGCTATTGGAATTTCCCAAATTTTGCTGTGAGTCAGTGAATTTACCACTACCATCATTTAACCAAACTTTGTCAGGCTGATTGTAATTAGCAACAAAAGCATCCGTGTCGCCATCTCCATCTACATCTGCTAAACTCACAAAATTGCTCTTGGAATCCCCCAAATCTTGGTTAGAGTCAGTGAAATTGCCGCTACCATCATTTAACCAAACTTTATTAGGCTCACCATAATTAGCAACAAAAGCATCCGTGTCGCCATCTCCATCTACATCTGCTAAACTTACATTCCGACTTTCGGAATTACCTAAAGCTTGGCCAGAGTCAGTAAACTCAATAGTTGAAGTAGCATTGACTGTTTGTATGGGCATAACAAACATTCCAACTGCTATTACCACTGCCAGCACAACCCGAAAGCATTTACCCAAAGTTTGTTTCAGTCGTGGCGAAGGATTAAATTCATCCTCTATTCTTGTTTGGGCTACATTTGTTTTCTGTACCCATCTTGAATGCATCATGATAGAAATTATTCTCCTTTACTTTTTTTCTCTATCGCTAGGTAAAGTAAACCAAAAGTTCTATCGAGCTGCCAAATTTAATAATTTGTTTATAAATCAAAAGGTAATTTGTCTCATAACTCAGTTTTCTCCTGATTCTTTAAAACCTACTTTATTTCTACTTAAATTAATTAATTAAATGACAGATACTAGAATATCATTTTAGCTTCTAGATATCATAAATAATTTTAGGTTAACATGACCTATGAGAATGAATTCAGATTATTTTTAACACTTTCTAGTAAAAGTTGATATAAAAAATGAGGTGTCTTTTGATTAGCTAATTCCAGACTATTTTGATAAAGTTTACAAGCAGATTCATCATTAATAATTCGATAGTGAATAATTTTTGTCCATTCTGGTGCAGCGTTCATTAATTGAGGAATAACTTCAATAAAAGCTTGTATTTGTTTTTGTAGATCGAAATCTTCTAAAAAATGAACTAAACTAAACATAATTTCAGGATATTCACAATTATCATCCAAGATAAGATGTAAGTCTTTTAAATTTTCATCATTAGGGTGTTTAGCAATTTTTTCTAAAGTTTCCTCAAATATCTTGATTTCTTGAGGTGTTTTCATTAAACGATTTTCTTGTAAGGTTTTTATTAAATTCATAAGTTTATGACTCCTTTCTCAAAAAAGGTTAGCCAAAAGAAAAATCCTACCTACTACATATCTGTAAATAAAGAAGGAGAAATATGGAAAAAATTACCCAGCTCTTGAATTTGATTTTCTGAAAGTTTGTAACTTCCATTTAATACTTCTAAAACAATAGATTCATTGCCCAAAATAGGAATTAAATCTTGAGGAGAAAGCTGAGATTCTTCTAATAAAGCTTTCAGAAGTTCAGCACCACGAAGAGTAGGAATTGGTTCGTGTTTTTCTTCATATTCATAGACTAACATTCCTAATATTTTTAGATAATCGCGGTCGTCTTTTGTGAGGGAACCTTTGTCTAAAATAGAATTAATCCGATTTTGAGTAGCTATTAATTCAGCTTCGTTAGTTATAGGGCGAGGGGGGAATGTGTTCATTAATGGATAATGGATAATGGATAATTGATAATTACCTCATGAAACAGCAACCAGAAGATGATAACCACGAGTATGATGAAATTATTAATTAATTGCTTGATTTTACTAATACCCAAAATCCCATCAAATTTTGCGGAAAAATACACAATGTTTGTTGCTTTATTTCCTGCACAGGAGAGATAAAAAATGATATTTACTCTATTTTCTGAATTCCAATTAACTCAAGATATTCCTGAGCTTAATCTCAAAAAAGGTAGTATTGGGGTAATTGTTGAATATTATCCTATGTCTCAAGAAGAAGATGGCTACAGTGTAGAAGGTTTAATTGCTCAAGATACAGTAGAAGTTACTGAATCTCAAATTCAATTAATTAATGCTGAAAAAATACAAGAAGTAACATTTTTGAATTGATGACAGATAATAGAATATCATTTTTGCTTCTAGATATCATACAATAATTCTAGGTTAACATGACCTCTGAAGGTGAATTGAGATGATTTTTAACACTTTCTAGTAAAAGTTGATATAAAAAATGAGGTGTCTTTTGATTAGCTAATTCCAGACTGTTTTGATAAAGTTTACAAGCAGATTCATCATTAATGATTCGATAGTGAATTATTTTTGTCCATTCTGGTGCAGCGTTCATATATGATGATATTTAGTGATAGTTTTATGGTTTGATAGTAAGGTGAGTTTCTCTAGTTTGTTTTTAGAATTTTAGTTAAATCTATTTGAATCCGAATGCCATAATTTATCCCAATAAACTTACGCAATATCTATTAATTCCTTTATCCAAGGATGATCAATCTCAATATTTTGCTCAGGGAGGTTACACTTTAGATAATTGGGAACAATTAGAGAAGGATTGACGAGAACAAATCTTAACTTTAGAAGCACAACCTACTTTGAAAACAAAATATGGGCAAAAATATCAGATTATTGGTTCGTTAAATTGTCCTAATGGTTTTATTTTAAATATAAAAACGATTTGGATAGTGACTGAAAAAATCACTAAATTTGTTACTTTATTTCCTGCACAGGAGAGATAAAAGATGACATTTCCTCTATTTTCTCAAGTTCAATTAATTCAAGATATTCCTGAATTTAATCTCAAAAAAGGTAGTATTGGGGTAATTGTTGAATATTATGCTATGTCTGAAGGAGAAGATGGCTACAGTGTAGAAGGTTTAATTGCTCAAGATACAGTAGAAGTTGCTGAATCTCAAATTCAATTAATTAATTCTGAATTCTTGAGCAAACCTTGTACATTTATTTAGGCGATCGCTAGTTAACATCAGTTCTGGTTACGGAATGAGGTTATTTAACCAAACTTTGTTACGACCAGAATTAGCAACAAAAGCATCTATATCACCATCTCCATCCACATCTGCTAAACTTACACTATTGCTACTGGAATTTCCAAAATCTTGCTGTGAGTCAGTGAAATTGCCACTACCGTCATTCAACCAAACTTTGTTACGACCAGAATTAGCAACAAAAGCATCTATATCACTATCTCCATCCACATCTGCTAAACTCACACCAAAGCTAATGAAATTCCCTAAATCTTGCCCAGAGTCAGTGAAACTGCCACTACCGTCATTTAACCAAATTTTGTTTTCACGCTTATTAGCAACAAAAGCATCTATATCACTATCTCCATCCACATCTGCTAAACTCACATCATAGCTACGGGAATACTCCAAAGCTTGCCCAGAGTCAGTAAAATTACCACTACCGTCATTTAACCAAACTTTGTTAGGATCACCTAAATTAGCAACAAAAGCATCAAGATCACCATCTCCATCCACATCTGCTAAACTCACACCTGTGCTATAGGAATTCCCCAAAGCTTGCAGTGAGTCAGTGAAATTGCCACTACCATCGTTTAACCAAACTTTGTTAAGCTGATTATTACCATTAGCAACAAAAGCATCAAGATCACCATCTCCATCCACATCCGCTAAACTCACATCTTCGCTAACGAGACCTCCCCAAGCTTGCTGTGAGTCAGTGAAATTGCCACTACCGCTATTTAACGAAACTTTGTTCGGCTGACCATTCCAATTAACAACAAAAGCATCTTTGTCACCGTCTCCATCCACATCTGCTAAACTTACACCAAAGCTACTGGAATTCCCCAAAGTTTGCTGTGAGTCAGTAAAATTACCACTACCGTCATTTAACCAAACTTTGTTAGGCTGATTAATATTAGCAACAAAAGCATCCGTGTCGCCATCTCCATCTACATCTGCTAAACTTACACCAAAGCTACTGGAATTCCCCAAAGCTTGCTGTGAGTCAGTGAACAACTCAATCACTGGAGGACTGGGTGGAGGACTATTGACTGTTTGTATCAGTACAACAAGCAGGGCAACTGCTATTACCACTGCTGAAAAAACCACAAAGGGTTTCCTCAAAGTCTTTAGCCATCTTGGAAGTCCCATGATAGAAATTTCTCCTTTGCTATTTTTTTTCTCTACTATGCATTAGGGTAAACTAAAATTCTCTAAATTACCAAGTTTAATAATTCCCGATAGACAAGAGTTTTCATCTACAAATTTCCTAAATGATGAGGTGCAATTTTAGGCTAATGTCTTTAGCCAAGCTAAAAAAAACAGGCAGAGCTAACTAGCTGGTTTTTTTCATTGAAAAGGCGATCGCTAGTTAACGTCAGTTCGGGTTATGGAACAAGGGTATTTAACCAAACCCTGTTAGGCTCAAAAATATTAGCAACAAAAGCATCAATGTCACCATCTCCATCCACATCTGCTAAACTCACACCTGTGCTATTGGAACTCCCTAAATATTGCCCAGAGTCAGTGAAATTGCCACTGCCGTCATTTAACCAAACTTTGTTAGGATAACCTAAATTAGCAACAAAAGCATCAATGTCGCCATCTCCATCCACATCTGCTAAACTCACACCATAGCTATTGGAATCTCCCAAATCTTGCTCTGAGTCAGTGAAATTGCCACTACCGTCATTTAACCAAACTTTGTTACGAGCACCGAAATCAGAAATATTAGCAACAAAAGCATCAATGTCACCATCTCCATCCACATCTGCTAAACTCACACCTGCGCTCTTGGAACCCCTCAAAGCTTGTTGTGAGTCAGTGAATTTACCACTACCGTCATTTAACCAAACTTTGTTAGGATAACCTAAATTAGCAACAAAAGCATCAATGTCGCCATCTCCATCCACATCTGCTAAACTCACACCTAAGCTATCGGAATCCCCCAAAGCTTGCTGTGAGTCAGTGAAATTGCCACTGCCGTCATTTAACCAAACTTTGTTCGGCTGATTTCTATTAGCAACAAAAGCATCAAGATCACCATCTCCATCCACATCTGCTAAACTCACACCTCTGCTACTGGAATTCCCCAAAGCTTGCTGTGAGTCAGTGAAATTGCCACTACCGTCATTTAACCAAACTTGGTTAGGCTGATCCTCGCCATTAGCAACAAAAGCATCAATGTCACCATCTCCATCCACATCTACTAAACTCACACCTGTGCTATAGGAATTCCCCAAAGCTTGCTGTGAGTCAGTGAAATTGCCTCTACCGTCATTTAACCAAACTTTGTCAGGAGCGCCATTATTAGCAACAAAAGCATCAATGTCACCATCTCTATCCACATCTGCTAAACTCACATCTAAGCTATTGGAAGTCCCCAAAGTTTGATGTAAGTTAGTGAAATTGCCACTACCGTCATTTAACCAAACTTTGTTAGGCGGACCATTATTCTGAGCACCAAAAGCATTATTAGCAACAAAAGCATCTTTGTCACCGTCTCCATCCACATCCCCTAAACTCACACCATAGCTACCGGACTTCCAAAAAGCTTGCTGTGAGTCAGTGAATTTACCACTACCGTCATTTAACCAAACTTTGTTAGGCTGAACACTATTAGCAACAAAAGCATCAATGTCGCCATCTCCATCCACATCTGCTAAACTCACACCGCTGCTAAGGGACTTCCCTAAAGCTTGCCCAGGGTCAGTGAATTTACCACTACCGTCATTTAACCAAACTTTGTTACGACCAGAATTAGCAACAAAAGCATCAATGTCACCATCTCCATCCACATCTGCTAAACTCACACCTTCGCTACCGGACTTCCCTAAAGCTTGCTGTGAGTCAGTGAAATTGCCACTACCATCATTTAACCAAACTTTGTTAGGCTCATATTCGTTAGCAACAAAAGCATCAATGTCACCATCTCCATCCACATCTGCTAAACTTACACCTCTGCTACTGGAATCCCCCAAAGCTTGCCCAGGGTCAGTGAATTTGCCTCTACCGTCATTTAACCAAACTTTGTTACGACCAGAATTAGCAACAAAAGCATCAATGTCGCCATCTCCATCCACATCTGCTAAACTCACACCGCTGCTAAGGGAATCCCCTAAATCTTGCCTAGAATCAGTGAAATTGCCCCGACCGTTATTTAACCAAACTTTGTTAGGCTGATTAATATTAGCAACAAAAGCATCAATGTCACCATCTCCATCCACATCTGCTAAACTTACACCACTGCTATCGGAATTCCCCAAAGCTGGCTGTGAATCAGTGAAATTGCCACTACCGTCATTTAACCAAACTTTGTTACGACCAGAATTAGCAACAAAAGCATCAATATCACCATCTCCATCTACATCTCCTAAACTCACACCTGCGCTATTGGAGTTCCCCAAAGCTTGCTGTGAGTCAGTGAACAACTCAATCACTGGAGGACTGGGTGGAGGACTATTGACTGTTTGTATCAGTACAACAAGCAGGGCAACTGCTATTACCACTGCTGGAAAAACCACAAAGGGTTTCCTCAAAGTCTTTAGCCATCTTGGAAGTGCCATGATAGAAATTTCTCCTTTGCTATTTTTTTATCTACTATCAGTAGGGTAAACCAAAGCCTCCCACCGAAATATTTGCGATAGGTTAGGACAGACGGTGCGTTATATTTCGTTAATGCACCCTAGCAGATTAACTAACAATTATTATATAGAACCCATTAACTGGACTTTTGAGGAAGTTGAGGTTTTGGAGGTCTCAGTTCAGATTTGGGACCTCTAAAATCTGACTTTTAACTTTCCCACTAAATAAGGTTTGGGACTTCTCAGTTAACAAAAAAGTGCTATAGTAAAAATTTGTAGAGTCAAGCCAAAAGTTAGGACATAGCCAAAAGCTAAAACGAGCATCAGAAATTACTTCTGACTTCTGACTTCTGACTTCTGACTTACACAAGCTAGGGGTGCCTAGAATATTCAGGCTGAGAAATACCCTTAGAACCTGAGACTGGTTAATACCAGCGGAGGGAAGCTGTTTATTTAAGGAATGAATATATGCGGACAGAATGGATTGCCAAGCGTAGTGGACACAAAAATGTCTCTCAAATGCACTATGCTCGTCAGGGAATTATTACTGAAGAAATGGACTTTGTTGCCAAACGAGAAAAACTCCCTGCTGAGTTAATCCGCGAAGAAGTAGCAAAGGGACGAATGATTATCCCTGCTAATATTAACCACACTAACTTGGAACCGATGTGTATTGGCATTGCTTCTCAGTGTAAAGTTAATGCTAATATTGGTGCTTCTCCCAACACTTCTGATATTCAGAAGGAAGTTGATAAACTGAAACTGTCTATTAAATACGGTGCAGATACCGTTATGGACTTATCCACAGGTGGCGGTAACTTGGATGAAATCAGAACTGCCATTATCAACGCTTCTCCAGTTCCTATCGGTACAGTACCAGTTTACCAAGCTGTAGAAAGCGTTCATGGCAGAATTGAAAATTTAACTGCTGACGACTTTCTTCATGTGATCGAAAAGCACGCTCAACAAGGGGTAGATTATCAAACTATCCATGCCGGAATTTTAATCGAACATCTACCTCTAGTCAGAAGTCGTATCACTGGTATAGTTTCCCGTGGCGGTGGAATTATCGCTAAGTGGATGCTACACCACCATAAACAAAATCCTCTTTATACTCACTTTGATGACATCATCGAAATCTTCAAAAAATATGATGTTTCTTTCAGTTTAGGAGATTCTTTGCGACCTGGTTGTACTCATGATGCTTCTGATGAAGCACAGTTAGCAGAATTAAAAACATTAGGTCAATTAACTCGCCGTGCTTGGGAACATGATGTGCAAGTGATGGTAGAAGGTCCTGGTCATGTACCGATGGATCAAATTCAGTTTAATGTGAAAAAACAAATGGAAGAGTGTTCAAGTCCTCCTTTGGATGTTTTGGAACTAGATCCTTTGGCATCTAACGCTAAGGAAAAAATGGAAGAGTTTAATGTTGTAGGTCCCGCTCCTTTCTATGTTTTAGGTCCGTTAGTAACAGATATTGCTCCTGGTTATGACCATATTACTTCTGCTATTGGTGCGGCAATGGCGGGTTGGTATGGTACAGCAATGTTATGTTACGTTACTCCGAAAGAACATTTAGGTTTGCCTGATGCTGAGGATGTGCGAAGTGGGTTAATTGCTTATAAAATTGCTGCCCATGCTGCAGATATTGGTCGTCGTCGTCCGGGAGCAAGAGATAGGGATGATGAACTTTCTGCTGCTCGTTATAATTTTGATTGGAATCGTCAATTTGAGTTATCTTTAGATCCAGACCGAGCTAAGGAATATCACGACGAAACTTTGCCTGCAGATATTTATAAAACTGCTGAATTCTGTTCTATGTGCGGACCAAAATTCTGTCCGATGCAGACTAAGGTTGATGCTGATGCTTTGACAGAATTAGAGAAGTTTTTGGCTAAGGAAAAGGAAGTTGTAAGTCAAAGTTAGGCATTGCATAAATGCGCTGTGGAATGGGCATCTTGCCCGTTATTAATAGTTTTGTGGAAGTGGAATGGGCATTGGTGGAATGGGCATCTTGCCCGTTCCTGATATTTTCTCATTCCTGACATTTTCGGGACAGGCAGGATGCCTGCCTCCACTTAAAATTAGGAGTAAAAAAAATGACATCAAAAACCGTGATTCAAGTAACAGCAAATGGGCAGTTAGAGTTACCGTCAGAAATTCGGTCTCAGTTACAATCAGGGGATGAATTTCTCTTGTGGCAAGAGGAAGATACTATTATCCTCAAACGGGTGGAAAAGTCAACTGTTGAGGAAATGGTTAAGGCAAAGAAAGGAGTTAATCATAAGTCAGATTCACATTTTTTTGAACTCTGCGATCGCCTTCATAAACTTAATGAAATCGATCCTATCTCCTCAGAAGAAATTCAAGCAGAAATTAAGTCTTATAGGCAGGAGAAGCATAAAGTTAACTTAAGTTAATGCGAATTATCTTAGATACCAATACTGTAATTTCTGGACTACTTTGGCGAGGAAAACCTTTTGAGGTTTTGGAGTTAGTGCGTTCGGGACAAGTTGAAGCTTACACTTCTGAGGCAATGCTAGAAGAATTGTTAGATGTTCTACGAGGTAATTATTAATTATTAATTATTCATTATTAATTATTAATTATTAATTATTAATTATTCATTATTCATTATTCATCCAGCTCAAGAAGCATTTTGAGTCTTTCTAAAACTATAGCTTCTTGTTGACTAATTTTAGGTCCTGTACCAAATATTCCTTCTCCAGAAGCATTAGCTATTTGAGTCGCTATTTCATAGAGAAATTCTTTGTATTCTTGAGCTTCTTTCGGAGTAGCTTTTAGATCAGCGATCGCAACTGCTGCTTTAATTTTTTCTTGTGCATCTTCCAGAAATTCTGGAAAATTTACGGCATTTTCTATCTCATTTATTCGAGTTGTTTTTTCTGCAATATCTACCAACAAATTTTGAATCAGTTGATTATCCTGATAATTTAACTTAGCGTGCTTAACTTCTTTTTTAAAAGTAAATACTTCCTTAACAGCCGAAAAAAGTGTAAATTCAGAGGCAATAATTATCATCGAAACTAAAGTAATTGCTTGTAACAATAACTGCCATTCTGAATTTGTATAATCTACTTTAGTCGTCATTTTTATGGCTCATATTTTTCAGATTTTCTTGTAGCTCTGATATAGTAAATATTGACTCAAACTGAAGACCTTCTTTTTGATAAAGCTCTCTACCTCCTTGCTCCCTATCTACAAGGGCAAAAACCCGATGGACTTGATAGCTTGCTTCTCGCAGTCGATTAACAGCTAGCATTGCTGAAGCTCCAGTAGTGACAACATCTTCCAAAACAACTACTTTGGCATTAGCTTCTAGTGAAGGTCCTTCTATATAAGCCATTGTGCCATGTCCTTTAGCTTGTTTTCGGATAATTAAAGCTGGTATGGGACGATTTTCATAAGCTGAGACGACACTAACAGCTGTTACCATTGGATCTGCACCTAAAGTTAAACCTGCTACACCTTGAGTATCTTCAGGTAACATGGAGAATAATAACCGTCCAATTGCTAAAGCACCTTGGGGATGAAGAGTAACGTATTTACCATTTATGTAATAGGAGCTACGTTGTCCAGAAGATAAGACAAAATCTCCTTCGCGATAAGCTAAATTACATAACAAATGGAGTAGTTCTTTTTTGATGGTTGTTAAATCAACAGTAGCTAAGGAAATTTGATTTGTCATACTTTTATGGCGCTATGCGCTAGGGAATAGGGAATAGGGAATAGGGAATAGGGAACAGTAGACTTTCAAAAGTTAATCAGGGATAACTTCTGACTTCTGACTTGTGACTTCTGACTTGCGCGTAGCACTATATAATCTCACTGCTATAATACGAGCAATTTCGCAGTAATAACCTACAATAAATAATAACGTATGGCCATGAATTGGAAAAGCCTTAGTGGCATAATGATTTTTTCAGCGATCGCGACTCTAACATCTGTCCAAATTGCTGAAGCAGGAGACCCTAAATCTCCTGTTCGTACATATCAACCTTTTGCAGAAGAGTTTAACGAAGCAAGTCAAAGATATTCTGGTAACTTTTTTACTAAAACAGAGTTGTTGAACCAAATAGGTCGTTATTTCGGTATTTTAAGGTTTCCTGATAACGCTATTTCTGATGACTTACGCCGAGTAAATCAGCTTTATATAGAAGAACAAAGGCGGCAGTTTTCTAGTACACCAGTCATTAGAACTCCTGATTTAGTTAATCCCTATAATTCATCAGTAATGACAGCTCCTACTTCTGATTCAATTCCTACTTTTGGTGGTAATTAGGTAAGCATTCAGCCGTCAGCTATTAGCTAGCCTCCTACGGAGGAACTGCGTTAACAGCTATTAATTTTGAGGAAGATAAAGCAACCTTTGAAATTGAGTTTGAATAAAATTTACTGGCAAAGTCTTCTTCCTAAACCTTAGAAGTAATTATATCATGTCCGGTTGAATAATTAGACAATGGTTGTCCGAAGGCAGGAGGCAGGAGGCAGGAGGCAGAAGGTTTTCTTTCATTGTCACCTTAATTTTATACACGCTCCGATGCTATCGGACATGATATTACTCATTACTGATAGCTGAGTGCTAATAGCTGTTTGCGCAGCATTCCGCAGGAAATGCTTATATCATGTCCGGTTGAACAGTGATAAATAAATAACTACGGAGGAGTCAGGAGTCAGGAGGAAAGAGGGAAGAAAGAAGAACAACAGCAGAAGAAGGAGAAAGTTTTTTTATAACTAATTATCCGGACATGATATTACATCCTATCCACTTTGAAGCAGAAGTAATTATTAATTATTAATTATTAATTATTAATTGTTGAATAACCCCTCGGCGTAATCATCCAATTATTGTAAATACCTGTAGATTCATTACCAATCAAAATTACTGTCAACATATCAATAGAAAATTCCAATAATTTATCCAGACTTGTCAAGGTAATTTCTTCATTTTCTCGATAAACAGACCGGACAATTGCTACTGGAGTTTCGGGTTTACGATATTCTAAAAAGATATTCACAGCTTTAACTAATTGTTCTGTTCTTTTGTGGGATTTAGGATTATAAAGTGCCACGACAAAATCTGCCATTGCTACAGCATTTAAACGCCTTTCTATTACTTCCCAAGGTGTTAATAAATCGCTCAAACTAATAGCACAAAAATCGTGCATCAAAGGCGCACCAACTCTAGCAGCAGCAGATTGTAAAGCACTAACTCCAGGAAATACTTCTACCATAGGAATTTTGCCATCCCAACCTGTAGCTCGAAGTTGTTCTAACACTAATCCTGCCATGCCATAAATTCCACAATCTCCAGAAGAAACTACTGCGACGTTTAAGCCAAAATTTGCCAATTCAATTGCTCTTTCTGCTCGTTCTCTTTCTTGAGTAATAGGTAGTTTTTCGATGATTTGTCCAGGATTTAATAAGGGTTGAATTAGGTCAATATAAAGAGAATAACCAATGACAACATCAGCATAACTAACAGCCATTTGAGCAGCGGGTGTCATCTGTTCTAATTTTCCTGGGCCAGTGCCAATTAATAATAATTTTCCAGTTCTTCCTGTATATTCTTTTTCCGCTATAGCTACAGCAATAGTTGCTGCTCCTGGTTCTCCTTCTAGACGAAATATTTGCTTATTAACTAATAAATTTCCTTCATTAATTCCCTGAAAATCTGAGGATAAATTGTCGGTATTCTCTTTTAATTCTGAATTAAGATTATCTTTTTCTTCAGGGTTTAATACTCCGTAGTCTACAGGGTGTTTATAATTGGTTGGAGCTTGAGTCTCTATCCACTTCTTCCTCCTTACTTCTTCCTTCTTACTTCTTAATTCTTCCTCCTTACTTCTTCCTTCTTCCTTCTTCCTTCTTCCTTCTTTTGCTCCTAAAATTGCAGCAGCTTCAGCAACACTAGGAGTTCCTACTTCGCGAGCAACAATATTAGAAGGAGTAGGTACTTCAACACAGCTTAATAACTCTGAAGAAAAAGTCCGCAAAGGTAAATCTTGTTCCTGACAAAATTCTACTAAGCCTATTTCATCAGCTTTAAGATCGATAGTGGCAATTCCAGCGATCGCTCCCTGAGCTAAATGATGAGCTTGAAATACTTGTTGAATAGCAGTTGCAATTAATTTTTGAGAAGTACCTCTTTCACAACCAACCCCTATCCACAAAACTCGTGGATGCCATTGTACTTTCGGTAAATCTGAATCTGGAGAAAACTGGCGCTGAGTAAAACTAATCCAAATTCTGGCCTTGGGAGTAGGAACAGAGCGATCGCCTAATTCTGGAAATCCAAAATAAAATGGATGATTTTCAGGTAAATGCTCTTGCCATAAAGTCGAACCCACTTCCTGAATTACTTGTACAGTTTCTCCTCTAGCAACTATGCCACTGACTCTATTCCAGTCACCTTCCCCCCGTTGCCAACCAAAAGGTTTACCCAAAATATCAATACCAGGTAATCCTAGATTATGGGATGCGCCTGTAATAACTGGGGTAGCATTCAGGAGACGAGCGAGTACATTAGTTAGTTTATCAGCACCACCTTGATGCCCACTACATAAACTAATGACAAATTTACCTGCTTCATCTACAACGACTACTGCTGGATCATGATATTTATCTTTTAAAAGTGGAGAGATTAAACGTACAACTGCACCGCTGGCCAGACAGAAAACTATAGCACTATAGTTTTGCCAAATATTTGCTAGATGATTTTTCAGAGAGTCAGTGTAAATTTTGGTGTTAACAGTAGAATTTGTTGTGTGTTGACAAGACTCTGGTATCCACAGAGTTGCCCCCATTGTCTGACAAATAGGTTGTAATAGTTTTGTTGCTGTGGGAGTTGTGGCGATCGCTGCTATGGGTTGAAATTCTTGGCCAATTAAATTCATTTTTTAGGTATTTGAAATTGGATTTGTTATTTATTCTATGTCCTAAATAACTTGTTCCTTGCGATACCAACATCTTCTCTGTGTCTCCCTTTCTCCATGTCTCCACGTCCCCACGTCTATCGAGAATGAAGCAGCCTTGCCCTCCTGGGAGGCGTTAGGGGTGAGTACCCCACTCAATAGCCAAGTTGAAAAGTTTTTGAGAAATGGTATTGTAGTGAAGTTCTCCTAAATCAAATCAAAGATTATGATGTAGGCTTCCCCACCTCACGGACGGGGGCTTTCTGTTTTGCTGGCGCAACGCTACGCGAACAAAGGGAGTGCAACCACTTAACCCTCAACAGACACCAGACGATGATACCCACCGCCTTTTTGTACTAAACAATTCTGTACTCCAGAAAGTTCCCTCAAGAGTTTTACCTTTTCACGGGTTGACGCTTAACTTCAGCAATTGAACCCCATACTCTATGTCGTTTTCGAGCGTGCTGTTATCAAGTGCGTATTACCGCTACTCCTGATATAGTCAGAATAACACAAAAAAAGCACACAATGCAAGTTCCTAAGTGGACGCTACGTGGTTTATTTGTTGGTCGGCAAATAAACCGCCCGTTAACATTCGTATAACGGGAGACCCCTTGCCGACATCAAAGTTGGTTGTCCAAATTTTGTCAAATATTGTTGGCCAGTTAAGAAATCTAAAATTTTTATCACAAAAAACATAGAAAAAACTGCTGGGTTAACAAGTTATAACAGTCACCATTACTGTATTTGACATATCAAAAGCTTAAAATATTAGACAACTTAAAATGTAGACCAAGGGTTTTGAGTTTTGTAACTAAAATTAAATACAAGTACTTAATTTAACTCCCCTGGCGGTCAGGGTTTCCCAGGCTGAAGAATCCCGCGTTGTCCCGTAAGGGCAATGTCGGGAGTATGTCAATATCCATAAATAACAAGGAGAAAAAAATGAAGAAAAAGATGAAGCAAGAAACAAACACCATTATTTTAGAGATGGGCGCGGCTAAAAATAAAGATATCCGCAATTTGCAGAGAGGTGAAGGTAAGATATACAGTAACATAGCAAACATCCTCAAACAACTGAAAGCAAAAGGTGAAACTCCAGAAGATGCACAACCTATAATTGTAATTGTCAGGAAAAAAAGGGAAAAAACAGGACTTTTTGACTAAGTAAGCGATCGAATTATCTAGCTCTCACTCCATAGCAAGAGCTAGATAATTTTGTTTGTCGCCATATTGTCGCCATAAATAAATGGTGAGTTCAACAATTAATTAGGGCTTGCTGAAAAAGTATGAGTGGTAAGGATAGGAGTCAGAGTCCAGAATTTCCTACTGGCGTGTCAAGACTAAAATTGTGGGTTAGGAGGAGCCACCTAGAATACTTCTCCCCCAACCCCTCTCCTGATGAGTGAGAGGGGCTTCTCCCCCAACGCTAGCAGGGAAGGGGGTTGGGGGGTTAGGTTTTTTAATCCACATTTTCAAGCTTGACACGCCACTACGGAATGTTAAGCAAACAGAAGTCAGGAGAAATGGGAATTATATAAGAGAGAGGTATTGACATCCTCCCCGGCTGTTAGGCACGGGGATTCCTACCGAGCCTAAGCTCCTCGGTGGGTTGACACTTCATTGACTGCTGCTACCGTAGGCGGTAGTCTTACCCTTGCCTCCACGTCCGTTTAT
>NZ_JAAHHG010000120.1 GCF_010692555.1 Okeania sp. SIO3B5
CGGTATTGAACCAGATATCCTCTCAGAGTTTAACTACACCTATTGGCGCTCAAAATAGGCAAATTTTAGTAAATTTCAGTGTTCCTCTATCCCCATTACTCCCATTCTCCTTAAATCGTTAATATACTATACTTTGAAACAGCCCTGCTCCCAGGAGAGGGAGACAGGAGAAATGGGAATGAACGAGGAGGTAGGAGTAAGAATTTTCCCAAGATTGTTCTGCCCAACTCTTGAGCAAAATCCTGAATTTTTGAACCATTACCACCTAAAACCTCGCACTTTTTACAGATCTAAAATTGCTCAAACCAATATCAGTCAATAAGCGCGATATTTAATCAGCAAACCCTACTTATTATAGTTATTTAATGAGACATGATCGGGACTTACGAAATTGACTTTTAAAGCACCATTTGTAGGGGTAAATAGTATTGACTAACGCCAAGCTCCGCTTTATATGTTGCGGAGCAAAACGCCCTCGCTATATGTAGAGCCTCTGCGTAAGTCCTGATGATATAAGTCATTTATATAGCAATCAGGAATCAGATGTGAGAATTGAGGTTTTCCTTTAAAGCATAGAATATAGCAGTTTTATTATTATATTCGTTTTTTCCCTATTCCCTATTCCCTATTCCCTAAAGCAAAAGTCTCCAATATCTCACAACTAAAATCATATTGCTATATTAATAAAGTTAACTCAAAATCACAAATAAAAATGTCTGAAAATAATTCTTTAATTGGTCAAACTCTCAGACAACATTACAAAATTGTCGAACAATTAGGTTGTGGAGGCGGGTTTGGAGAAACTTATATTGCTGAAGATATAGATATACCAGAAAATCCTAAACCTCAGCGTGTTGTTAAACGACTAAAACCGACAATTAAGCATCAACAAGTCCAAAGATTATTTGAGCAAGAAGGTCAAATTCTCAACCGACTTAGTAGATACGATAAAATTCCTACTTTGTATGCTTATTTTGAGCATGATCAAGAATTTTATCTAGTTCAAGAACTAATAATAGGTCATGATTTAACCACAGAAATGAGTCAGCCTTGGAGTGAAGCTAAAGTGCTAAATTTTTTGTCAGAAATTTTAGAAGTTTTAGCTTTTGTACATCAAAATGGGGTGATTCATCGAGATATTAAACCGGGGAATATTATGCGTCGAGACCGCGACCAAAAATTAATGTTAATTGATTTTGGTGCGGTTAAAGAAGTGAGTAATATTGTTGTTAATTCTCAGGGAAAATCTAGTAGTACAATTGCAGTGGGTACTCCTGGTTATATGCCTGTGGAACAAGCACAAGGAAGACCACAATTTGCTAGTGATATTTATGCTGTGGGTATTACTGCAATTCAAGCTTTAACGGGAGTTACATCGAGGAATTTTATCCAAGATGAATTAGGTGAAATAGACTTGCAAAAATTAGCTCCTAATATCAGTGAAAAGCTGGCTAATTTTTTAACAAAAATGGTTAGGGTTAATTGGAGACAACGTTACTCTGATGCTACTGTAGCTTTACGAGGATTACAGGGGAATATTGAACCTATTTCGGGAATATTAAATTGGATTTTATTAAAGATAACTATTGGTTTGATTTGTCAGCATAAAAATTGTGACTTTAGTATTTTTCAAAATTGTCTAGAATTATTTGTAGACCGCCTTCAGCAAAATAGCCCTTCTGTGAATTATGAGCTTTACAAAACTGTCAGTATTTCGCTATTAAAGGCACAGGAAAAAATTGCTATTGAATATAGAAATCAGCTTGGTGGTTCTTTTCCGACAGTACTTCAATATTCACCATTTCATTCTGAGCAAAAACGAGAAAATTTGGGTTGGGTAAATCGTAAAATATCTAAGTTGAAAAGTGAGTTAAAAAAAATCAATCAAACCAAATATTTGACAAGTGTTCCTGAAGATATTAGTTGTTTATTAATTCCTTTGCCTCCTGTAGATGAAATTAAGAATTTATGCCAAAGTTTTATTCTGGTTTTACTCCAGGGAGATGAACCAGATGGATACTTAGAAAATCTGCAAAGAGATGTGGGAGGGTTATTAAATTTAGTGGCTGTTAATTTCATGCAAGAAATGCGTCAGAATCAAATAGTTAAAGAAATTTTTGAATATGATTTTTTAGAAATAATTAATCAACAATTACCAGGAGAAAAATTGACTCTAGAAGATTTAGAGAAGTCTCTCCAGAAAGTTAGATTAGAATTAACTGAATTAAGGATTCAACAGGAAAAAGCAAAAACAGCAATTATCTCACGACCTATTAATTTTGATGTTACACGACCAGGTAATTCACAAGTTGAAGAAGGAAGAAGGAAAGAAGAAGGAAGAAGGAAGGAGGAAGAGGGAAGAAGGAAAGAAGAAGGAATAAGGAAGAATTGGGTAGGGACTCAAACCACAAGCAATTTTCAAAACAATGAAAAGGGGCTATTACTGGATACTCCATCTGGTCAAGTACCACTTAATTCTATCTTTTATATAGAGCGATCGCCTGTAGAGTCAGAGTGTTATGAAACTATTATGAATCCGGGAGCTTTGATTCGAGTTAAAGCACCTCGACAGATGGGAAAAACTTCTTTAATGAGTAGAATTTTGAATTATTCCGAACAGCAAGGATATTACAAAGCTTGTTTAAACTTTCAGTCAGCAGATGAAGAATTTTTGACTAATCTTGATTTATTTTTAAAGTGGTTTTGTGCCAGCATTACTGATGAATTGAATCTAGAAGAAAAATTATCTGAATATTGGCAAGGAGTATTAGGAAGTAAAAATAAATGTACAAATTATTTCCAAAGATATCTACTTTCAGAAATTTCGACTCCTTTAGTTTTAGGGTTAGATGAAGTAGACCAAGTTTTTCAACATCCAGAAATTGCTACTTCCTTTTTTGCCCTGCTCAGGACTTGGCATGAACGTGGTAAAAATGAAGCAGTTTGGCAAAAATTAAGGTTAGTAATTGTACATTCAAAAGAAGTATATATCCCTCTCAATATTAATCAGTCACCTTTTAATGTTGGTTTGCCCATAGAATTACGAGAACTCAACTGGGAAGAAGTAGAAAATTTAGTCAAATTACATCATTTAGAATGGTCTTCAGAACAGATAAAAGAATTAATGGCAATGGTAGGAGGACATCCTTATTTAGTACGTCAAGCTCTCTATCAAATTGCCAGGGGAAGAATAACTTTAGAAAAACTATTACAAGTCGCTCCCACAGAAGAAGGCCCCTATTGTGACCACCTACGTCGCCACTTAAATAATCTTGAAGAAAATCCAGAGTTATTAACAGCAATTAAACAAATTATTACTATAGATTACCCTATATCTATAGGCACAAAAGAAGGATTCAAATTACGCAGTATGGGATTAGTAAAATTTCAAGGTAATTTAGTCATGCCTCTATGTGAATTGTATCGGAGATATTTTAGTTATCGACTGTAAAGCCATTTCAGTTATCAGTTATCAGTTATCAGTTATCAGTCAAATTATCAAAATCCTAAATTTACATCTATGAATTTGTTGAAAAATATTATATTTTCACCATTTTATCCTGTAGCTAGTCTATAAACAATGTATTTATATCATGTCCAGATAATAAGTGACAAAAAAGTTTTTGTTTGTAGTCAGTCTGGAACCCATGAAATATCTATTCCGGATTATAAATGACAGAAAAGTTTTTGTTTGTAGTCAGTCTGGAACCCATGAAATATTTATTTTAGTCTTGAGCTTATGAAATATCTATTCCGGATTATAAATGACAAAAAAGTTTTTGTTTGTAGTTAGTCTTGAGCTTATGAAATATCTATTCCGGATTATAAATGACAAAAAAGTCTTTGTTTGTAGTCAGCCTTGAGGCAGTGAAATATCTATTCCGGATTATAAATGACAAAAAAGTTTTTGTTTGTAGTTAGTCTTGAGCTTATGAAATATCTATTCCGGATTATAAATGACAAAAAAGTCTTTGTTTGTAGTCAGCCTTGAGGCAGTGAAATATCTATTCCGGATTATAAATGACAAAAAAGTTTTTGTTTGTAGTTAGTCTTGAGCTTATGAAATATCTATTCCGGATTATAAATGACAAAAAAGTCTTTGTTTGTAGTCAGCCTTGAGGCAGTGAAATATCTATTCCGGATTATAAATGACAAAAAAGTTTTTGTTTGTAGTCAGTCTTGAGGCAGTGAAATATCTATTCCGG
Source organism: Okeania sp. SIO3B5 (assembly GCF_010692555.1). Lineage (GTDB taxonomy): Bacteria > Cyanobacteriota > Cyanobacteriia > Cyanobacteriales > Microcoleaceae > Okeania. The sequence goes on from NZ_JAAHHG010000120.1 coordinate 4,206, forward strand.
ATTATAAATGACAAAAAAGTTTTTGTTTGTAGTTAGTCTCGAACCCATGAAATATCTATTCCGGATTATAAATGACAAAAAAGTCTTTGTTTGTAGTCAGCCTTGAGGCAGTGAAATATCTATTCCGGATTATAAATGACAAAAAAGTTTTTGTTTGTAGTCAGTCTTGAGGCAGTGAAATATCTATTCCGGATTATAAATGACAAAAAAGTTTTTGTTTGTAGTCAGTCTTGAGGCAGTGAAATATCTATTCCGGATTATAAATAACCAAAAAGTTTTTGTTTGTAGTCAGTCTTGAGGCAGTGAAATATCTATTCCGGATTATAAATAACCAAAAAGTTTTTGTTTGTAGTCAGTCTTGAGGCAGTGAAATATCTATTCCGGATTATAAATGACAAAAAAGTCTTTGTTTGTAGTCAGTCTTGAGGCAGTGAAATATCTATTCCGGATTATAAATGACAAAAAAGTCTTTGTTTGTAGTCAGTCTTGAGCCAATGAAATATCTATCTTAGGGCTAAAGCCCTACTACGAGCTTTAATTATAACTATTCAACCGATCTTGACAATGTACTATCTAAATAAGATATGATTGTTGATATAACTAAAACACCATAATTAAAAGTGCATCAAATATATTTATTTACTCATAATAAAAACCTAGTTATAATCCTACCAATATGTTTTCAATTAACAAATATTTATCCTCGCTAAACAATCAGCGAAAATTCGCAAGATTACTCAGAAGTATACTGAGGTCTCTCTATAGTTTATTAGAAATTGCTACTATTTTACTCACCGTTATTTTGGTGATTTTAGGGATTATTTATATTGAAAATACCATAGAACAAAAAACAGAGTGGGGTAAAGCCTTTCTACAATCCCTTAAAGACTCGGAAATTCTAGGAACTATTGAAAATATTAGTGTTGTTACAGCATTAGTGATTTACCTTAGGTGGGGAAAAAAGAAATCCCATTATCAAGCTTGGCAGGTAATTGACTCTGCCCAAGGATTACAAATTAGCTATGCTAGAATCAAAGCGCTAGAAGAACTTGTAAAAGGAGGCGTTTGTTTAAAAGGTTTATCTTTACCTAAAACCAATTTAGACCAAGTTAATTTAGTAGATGTAGATTTTAAAGAAGCAAATCTTCAAGGAGCAAAACTTTTAGAAGCCAACCTTCAAGGAGGTAAATTTGAATTAACTCAATTACAAGGAGCTTTTTTGTGGGGAGCAAATCTTCAAGATACTTTCTTTCTTTTAACTCAACTTCAAAAAGCAAATCTTAGTTCAGCAAATCTAAAAAATGCCGATCTTGAAGGAGTTAATCTGTTAGAAGCAAATTTACAAAAAGCAAATTTGGAGGGAGCTTATATACTAGGAAATCTTCAAGGCGTTGACTTACAAGAAGCAAATTTAAAAGGAGCAAATCTCCAAGGTTGTTATCTGAAAAATGCTAACTTTCAAGGAGCAAATTTAAAAGGAGTAAACTTACAAGAAGCTAATTTACAAGGAGCAAATTTTCAAGATGCTAATCTACAAGATACCAATCTACAAAAAGTAAAAGGTCTGAATCCATTACAGATTAAATCTGCTAATAACTGGCAACAAGCTAAATATTCTAGAGAATTTTCCTCTCAGCTAAATTTACCAGAAAAATGAAGGAAGAAGGCAGAAGGAAGAAGGAAGAAGGAAGAAGGCAGAAGGCAGAAGGCAGAAGGCAGAAGAAAAAATTGCTTAATTCCCTGCTGCGCAAACAGCATAAGTGCCTCTTGCCCTCTGCCTTTGAGGTAATAATTATTAATTATTAATTATTAATAATTAATTAGGGCTTGCTGATTAAATCTAAAAGTATTTACATATAAAGGTTTTAGCCTTTTTAGGGCTTTTAAAAAGTGCCTGGTTTTCAGCTCTTCACGCTCAAAAAGGAGCGTATTTTAGGCTCATAGTTGGGCAGAAAAATCACTCTTACAATTCTTACTCCTATCTCCTCGCTCATTCCCATTTCTCCTGTCTCCTGTCTCCTGTCTCCTGTCTCCTACAAAGAGCAAAAAGACTTTTTTCAGCAAACCCTAATTATTAATTGTTGAACTATTCCCTAAAATCTACAAAATTGCTAAATAATATGAACCAAAGTCACATTCGACTCAACAAAACCACAAGAGAATGGGTTATTTATGCGCCAAGTCGAGGCAAACGTCCCCAGGACTTTCAACAAGAAAATATAGTACCAGAAAAAGTAGAAAGTCACTCTCCAGACTGCCCTTTTTGTACTGGTAATGAAGAGCGTCTAGGAGGTATTTTATTAGAGAAACAAAACCCAGAAAATACTAACTGGCAAGTACGGGTTATTCCTAATAAATTTCCAGCTTTAACCCCTGAAGGAAATACCGATCGAAAATTAGAAGGAATTTATCTAACAATGCCTGGTTATGGTAGACATGAAGTAATTATTGAAAATGCCGATCATAGCAAAGATATTCCCACAATGTCTATCCAAGAAGTAGAGAATATAATTGATACTTACCATCAACGTTACATCGAACTTATGGAAATAGATGAAAGTATGATGGTCATTATATTTAGAAATCATGGTGAAAGAGCAGGAGCTTCTTTACGCCATCCCCATTCTCAAATTATTGCTACTAGCATTGTTCCCCAACATCGACGCTGGCAAGAAGAAGAAGCTCAAAGATATTATGATGAATTTGGGAGCTGTTTATACTGTGATATATTAGCATTTGAAAAACAAAATAAAACGCGAGTTCTTGAGGAAAATTCATCCTTTTTAGCTTTTATTCCCTTTGCTGCTAAAGCACCTTTTGAAATCTGGATTATGCCAAAAGAACATCAAGGTGATTTTGGTAGTATTTCAGAGCAAGAAAAGTCAGATTTTGCATTAATTCTCAAAAATATTTTAACTAAATTATCGGAAAAATTAAACGACCCAGATTATAATTATGTAATTAACACTGCTGCTCGTTATAAAGCAGAAGAACCTCAAGTACATTGGTATTGTTTAATTGAACCTCGACTTACTACACCAGCAGGTTTTGAAATTGCTTCTGGTATTAGAATTAATCCTTCCCTTCCAGAGCTAGATGCAGAATTTTTAACTACTTAGGGTTTGCTGAAAAAGTCTTTTTGTGAAGGTAGGGAGTAGGGAGTAGGGAGTAGGGAGTAGTTAAGAGTAAGGATTTAGAGGAGTTACAAAGGAAGTAATTGAAAAAATAGTTTCTGAATTTGTCTGTCTTCGTTAATGTAAAATGCTAAGTTTTTCAACCTGAGCCGCCTAAAAACTTGCACTTTTTCCGACCCTAAAAAGACTGAAATCTTTATCTATAAATGCTTTTAGATTTAATCAGCAAGCCCTACTTAATAACAGGGAATATTCAACAATTAATAATGAATAATTAATAATTAACAATTACCGAATAATTAATAATGAATAATTAAATAATTCACGCCTTGAAGCCTCCCCTTTTAAGGGCAAAAAAGAGGTCGAGGGATGGCGTTTGCTACCGCAAAGCTTTCCGTTCCGGAATGCTACCGCAAACGCTAACAGCGGAGCGGCTCTGTCAAGAGCGGGTCTCGGAGCCATATCCAATGGACTAAGAGAAGAAATAATATTTCCTTGTATTCAATTCTGTAACGGTTTTAACCAGAGGTAATTATCAATTATCCATTATCAATTATCAATTAATTAACTCCCCTTAAAAGAGGAGGCTTTAAACCAAAAATTTTCCCTAAGGAAAACATTATTCTGCTTTTCTTTTGAACCTTTTTTTTCCAGAGATAATTATCAATTATCCATTATCAATTATCAATTAATTAACTCCCCTTAAAAGAGGGAGCTTTAAAGCACAATTTTTCGGTAAGGAAAACATCCTTCTTCCTTCTTCCTACTGCCTTCTGCCTCCTGCCTTCTGCCTTCTAAGTTAATGCAGCAAGAGCAATAGCTCCGACAATAATTTGATGTTCTTGTATTTGAATTCTTTCGTGTAAAGTTTCTGGTGTATCGTCAGGCAAAATTGGTACAGCCGCCTGCATTAAAATTGGACCATTATCTACTTCTACATCTACTAAATGTACCGTACAACCAGTTATTTTCACTCCAGCTTCTAATGCTTGTTCGATGGCTTTAATACCTCGAAAACTAGGTAATAAACTGGGATGAATATTGATAACTTGATTGGGAAAAGCATTAATTAAAATTTTAGTAGCAATTCGCATCCAACCCGCCATGATTACCCACTCTACATCATATTCTTGTAGAGTTTTGACAATTTGGCTATCAAATTTTTCTCTATTTTTACATTCTCGATGATTTAATAATATTGCCTGCACGCCCCATTTTTCTGCTCTTGTTCTCACCTTTGCTCCAGGATTATTATAAATCATTACCTGAACTTGAGCGTTTAATTTTTGATTATTTATAGCCTCCATAATAGCCTCAAAATTACTACCACTTCCAGAGGCGAGAATTCCTAATTTTAAAGGAGAAACTTTTGCCGAAAAATTATCATGGATAGCTGGAGAAATTAGAAAAGAATTAGAATTGAGTTTTTGAGATTCTGTTGTCATTTTTTCAATTTAATTAAATAGTGGGAATTGTTTAGATTATATAGCAGAAGGAAGAAGGAAGAAGTAAGAAGGAAGAGGGAATACCAGTTTGATAAATCTTTGCTACAAATATTTAGGTTACTGCTTAGGAGTCAGGAGACAGAATAAATAGGTTTTATACCAATTTGATAAATGTTTGCTACAAATAGCTAGGGTATTTATTAGAATCCAGCAATTCTGCAATCCAGAATTCGTATGGGGATATATTTAATACCATTTTTGATGTTTTAAATTATCTTTTTCGTCAAATAGACTTTATTTGAAAGTTTATTTATTATTTTTATTATTCGTAACATTCTTTTTTCAAAATGGTATAATACCATTTTTTACATAGTAATTTATCTTTTTCGTCCAATAGATATTTCCTATAAATTATTTTAATACTGCTTATTATTTGTAATATTCTTTTTTCACGCTTGGTATTACATCCCTAAAAATGATGCTTGGTTTCCTGATGTGAATCTGGGATTAACTTTGTGGAGTGGTACTTTTGAAAATCTAAGAAAATCTGGCATTGCTGAATTAAGGTATGAAAGTAGGTTTATAGGTATGGAGAGAACAGGGAACAGTTAATATTAACAAGTAGTTCAAACCATCCAAAATACAAAATCAAAAATATAAAATTATCAAATCATACCCAGAATCAGCAACGCCGAAAATCTAAATGGTACTTGGTTACGCTGGTGCAATGTCGATAGAAATGTAATTCAAACAGGAGATGAAATAGCAGCAGAAAAAAATGCTGAAATATCTCAAAAGGATGTGGAAATATTCCAAAAGAATGCTGAAATATCTCAAAACGATGCTAAAATTAAACAGTTGTGATTATTGGCCATCAAAATCAGACTAAAACTCAAATTTTGTGATGAATTTGTAGAGATGTTATCGAAGATTTCAGAAATTAATGATGTGAAATTGTTAGAGAGAATTATTTCTCAAATTCCCCTGATTTCTTAAGCGGATGAATTACGAAAACTATATACTGAATAATATCGTCCGGTTGAACAATGACCATGATATTTAAGGTATTTTGCTAACCCATAGCACAACAGAGTAGCTATGACTCACTCTGATTCTGTTTTTTTAAAATTACCTAAACAGAAGTTTTTATGAAATAAAATATGGAGATATAATATGGAGTATTCAAAGACGATAGCCAAAACACGCGATTACTACAACAGCGATAATATGATGAATTTTCATTCTTTTATTTATGGTGAAAATATTCATATTGGTCTTTATACTAATGAAAATGAATCTATTGCTGAAGCTAACTTTAAAGCACTAGAGATGATTACTTCATTACTAAACCTAAGTCCTTCAACTGTAGTATTAGATTTGGGTTCTGGATATGGAGGAACAGCTCGCTATCTCACTCAAAAAATTGGCTGTCGAGTCGATTGTCTAAACTTAAGCGAAACACAAAATGAGTTGAATCGTGAGTTGAACCGAAAACTAGGACTTGAGTCTTTGATTCAGGTAATTGATGGGAGCTTTGAAGCAATTCCCACTCCCAGTAATATCTACGATGTCGTCTGGTCTCAGGATGCTTTACTATACAGTAGCGATCGCGTCAAAGTTTTTCAGGAGGTATCGAGAGTTCTCAAAAAGAAGGGAGAATTTATCTTGACAGATGTAATGCAGAGTGATGACTGCCCAGTAGAAGTAGGCAAGCAGATTCTAGAAACCGTTGATATTACTTCATTAGCTTCTATTAAATCTTATCAGAAGATAGCTAAAGATACTGGCTTTGAGGAAATACAAATTACTGAAATGCCAGAGCAACTCACGAATCAATATCAAAAAACTCTCTTGGTAATGGAGCAAAATTATGATGAATTAGCCAAGTCTTGCGATCGAGAATTTTTGGAATATCAAAGAGTCAGATTGAACAACTGGGTTAAGACAGGAAAACAAGGTTATCTTAATTGGGGAATTTTACATTTTCGTCAGCTTTAGTTTTCCAGATAGTTCTAGATGAAAAGCATTTGGGATACAATAAACTGCTTAAATAATGAAAAGTTGAGTTTTATGGAATTGGGAATAAGAAATCGCACGGCATTAGTTTGTGCTGCTAGTAGTGGTATCGGTAGAGCAATTGCTCGCTCGTTAGTTAGTGAAGGAGTACGTATTGCTATTTGTTCTAGGGACAAGAAAAATCTGAGAACAACCCAAGAAGCATTAGAAGCTGAAAGTGGTTCAGAGATTGTTAGCGTAGTAGCTGATCTAAGTGTAAAGTCAGACATAGACAGACTTGTAGAAACAGTACAAGCTCAATTAGGTTCAATCGAAATTTTAGTCAATAATGTTGGAGGACCTGCTCCTGGTGGGCTGATGGAACTTAGTGAAGAGCAATGGTATGAAGGATTACAACTTAGTCTGATGAGCGTCGTGCGACTGACAAAAGCAGTTTTACCAAGGATGAAGGAGCAAAAATGGGGGCGAATTGTGGCGATCGCTTCAAACACTGCTAAAGAACCTAGAGAAGAGCTGTTGTTATCATCAACTATTCGAGCTAGCGTTGCTGCTTTTAATAAAGCAATCTCAGCTAAAGTATTATCTGATAATATATTAATTCATACTGTTTCTCCGGGCCCGATCGCCACAGAGCGAGTTTTGCAGCTAACCAAAGATGTTGCTGTTACTAAAAATATTACCTTTGAGGAAGCTCAACAATATCTCGTTGATGAACTGCCGATGGGACGAATGGGAAAGCCGGAAGAAGTAGCTGATTTGGTTACTTACTTAGTTTCTCAGCGATCGAGTTTTATGGCTGGCAACTTTATTTCTATCGATGGAGGTCAACTTAAAGGATGGTAAGCATGATGAAAGACATACAGGTCATTTTCCAGCAAAATACTCAAGAGAAAAATATCTTAGAAGACGCAAAGCTGTTTCAATATAGAATTGAAGATATCAAATCTCGAATGAAGTTTTGGGAGTCAAAGCAAAATGACTACATTAACTTCTGTAGAGATCGGAATATTTTTCCTGACTCAACTGGTTTAGAAGTTTCTAATTCAGTCAAAAATATAATGTTAAATATACTGCAAGAGTTTGATTTAGATAGACCCAGATCTAGTAGTATTGAAGATTACAGCAGTTATATCACAAGGCCAAATTTTAGAATCAGAAACTTACTATTGCTTTTAGGGTAGTTTTTTAGCCATCTAGAATGGTCATCTTCTTCCTATAATCAAGCTATAGTTCCCAACTTTTTTGATTTGAGAAAGCAAAGTGGAAAAATAGTTAATTATGACAGATGGGAAAGCTTCATGATTGCGGACATGGAGGATGAACTTACCAAACTCTATGAATTAAGCGGTGACTTTAGCTTACTTTTGACCTCATCTGGTATGGCAGCTTATGCAACAATCAATAATTTTATTATTCGTCATTTAAGTAGTGATGATAATATAGTAACTCCCGTTCCAGTCTATCATGAAGCAGAAGCATTATTATCCGCAATTCCTGGAATCAAAATATTGAGGTTGAACACGACTGATATAGATAAGATTATTTCAAGTATCGATCGCAAAACTAAAGCTATTTACTTAACCCCCATAACCAATGACGAAGCTCTTCGGTTTGTAGATATTGATCGTCTTATTCAAAAAATTAACTTAATCAATCAAGAAATTTTTATAGTTGTAGATGGAACTATGTCTGGTGGTTTGATTAGACCAGAAAAATTGATAGATAGTAACAGTTGTTCATCAATACTGTACTTTGAAAGTGGGAATAAGTATCAACAGTTTGAAGATACTGCAATGAAAGGAATTGTTATAGTACCAAGGTCATTGAGGGAGGAATTTGTATCTATTAGAAGGGAACTGGGCACAATTTTATACGATCGCGTTGCGGTTTCTCTCCCTTATTCCATATCTTTTGAAGAATTCAAGTTAAAAATGAGGAGATTTGCTTATAATGCCTTGTTTATCAGCAACTTTATTAATACTCATCCAGATTTACAAGCTTTTTGTAGAATTAATTATCCTCTCGATCCATCTCACCCAGATTATAATGTTGCCCAGAAATATTTAATAGAGCAATTGGGAGGAGTGGTCACTCTTTCCTTCTATGAAAGTTCTTTTTATCAAAAAGATATGCTAGATAAGTTTATTGATAATTTGATAGATAAATGTCAGGCAAAAAGTATTCCCTTTTGTAAGGGAGATAGCTACGGATTTTCCATTCCTAGAATTCACATTGGTGCTTCGAGAAGTGATAAGCCTTTTTTAAGGTTATGTGTAGGTAATCGCTCAATAGAAGAGGTAAAAGTGTTTGCTTCTTGCTTAGTTGAAGCTTTTCAGAATATACAATAAACGGCGTTGGTGAATTAGTGCATGATATTAATCTTAATTATTTAGGAGTCAGGAGTCAGGAGTCAGGAGTCAGGAGGAAAGAAAGAGGGAAAAAGAGTAGTAGAAGGAGAAAGTTTTTTGTTCGCGATCTTATTCGGACAAAATATCATACCTCAAATCACCAACACCCAATAAACTATTTAATATCATGTCTGGTAGCATCGGTATTGTAAGCGTGAAGGAAGAAGAAAGAGGGAAGAAGAATTAATATCATAATAGCAAACTGCAAAAGGGTTGTAGGATTGAAAAATGTCCTAACCAATTCTTGTAGTGCTATAGCAATCAGGAATCAGATGTGAGAATTGAGGTGTTCCTTTAAAGCATAGAATATAGCAGTTATCTTATTCTTATGTATTCGTTTCTTCCCTCCATACCTATTCCCTGAAAAAACAGTGAACTAAAAAGATGCTAGGGTTAGTAACTGTTAAACTTAAACCGTAGAAAATAGTTGTAAAATTTACACACATTGTTGTATTATTAAATAGGTAATAACTCTTATGAAATAATTTAGGTGAATGCAACTGGTTGACAGACATATTATTAACCGAACACATATCTATTGGCGGGTGTGTGATGAGTTAGCCTTTAAATCAAAAAACTTGTACAACCTGGCTAACTATTATTGTCGTCAGCATTTTTTCAAGTTCTCAAAAAGTCTAGATTTAACCAAGCTATATCACGCCACCAAAGATAGCGATGCCTATAGAACATTACCAACTAAGGTATCAAAACAAATCATAAAATGCTTGGTTGCAACTTGGCGTGGTTATTTTCAAGCTATAAAAGAATGGTCGCGCACATCCAGGGAAGTTTTTAGGTAAACCCAAAATACCAAAGTATAAGAATAAAACTCAAGGTAGGAATGTAGTTATATATTCATGCATAATCAGTCTATAAAGCCCCTCTCAAAGACGGTATTTGTCACTTATCTATGAGTGAAATCATGCATACCTGTAGTTGTGGATACTGTAATCGAAGTGAGGATAGTACCTGCTACTAGCTGCTATATAATTGAAGTAGTCTATGAAAAAACTCTTCAGCCACAAATACACTCAAGATATGTAGCCGGGATTGACTTAGGGATTGACCGATTAGTAGCTCTATCTACAAATAAGCCTGGTGTCAAACCACTGCTGATTAACGGGAAGCCACTAAAAAGCGTCAATCAATTATATAACAAGCGTAAAGCTAAGTACCAAAGTCACCTCAAAGGCAACAGAAAAACCAGTCGTAAAATTGAAGCGTTAACCGATTCCCCGAAATCGTTTTGTCGAGAATTATTTGCATAACACCAGTTTCTTAGTGGTTGAGTATTTAACCACAAATAATATTGGTACTGTAGTCATTGGAAAAAATGATAACTGGAAACAAGGTGCAAATATCGGCAAAAAAAACAACCAAAATTTTACTCAAATACCTCACGGTAAGTTAATTCAACAGATAACTTATAAGTGTCAACAGGCTGGGGTAAAAGTCATTGAAACAGCAAGATTGTTACACCAGTAAGACATCTGCTATTGACGCGAGAAAAACCAATATGCTATTGAATTCTATGTAGGCAAGCGAGTCAAACGTGGTTTATTTTTGAGTGCAACTGGTCAAGTGATTAATGCGGATATCAATGGCAGTCTTCAAATAATAAGAAAGAAATTCCCAGAGGCATTTACTGCCGAGGGAATAGTGAGCTGTGCCGAGAGCGCCTATATTGGTTAATCCAATATCAAGATAAAAGCTGTTTCATTTTTCTACAGTTTTTTTCGTACGGTTACTATCTAATAATAAAATCATCAACTTCAAGCAATGCTCCATTACTCAAAGTCGCAAACTGAGCGCCATCACCAAAACCACTTGCACTACCATTAGGGTTGTAGAATAAAGCACCATTATTACTGTTGTAAACAATCACAGCATCAGAAGTGGCAGCAGCATTATTACTGGTAACAGTGGCAAACTCTGTTTCAATACTGTTAATGGCAGTAAATGTATCTCGATCTAGGATAATTTGATCTTGACCAACAACAAAATCAGTAATTTCATCCACACCAATATCATCAGCATCAAATTCCTGATTTGTAGCAAAGATAAAACGGTCAATACTAGCACCACCAGATAGAGTGTCATCTCCACTTCCACCATTGAGGCGATCGCGATCTTGACCGCCATTCATCTCATCGTCCCCATCTCCACCGAAGAGACGATCAATACCAAGACGACCTTCTAAAACATCATCGCCATCTTGGCCATAAAGGAAGTCATCGCCACGACTGCCAATAATTTCGTCATCGCCATCATTACCTGCCAGGGTATCTGCGCCATTCAAGCCCACAATAGTATCGTTACCAGTACCACCATTGAGCGCTTCCCCTTGGGGAGTACCTTCAATTGACTGGTCATCATCAGCAGGTGGAAGTGTAACTTCTTCCAAAGCTGTGACGATCGTATTGTTTGATTTGTCAGTTTCAGGTGTATCGTCGAAGGAATTAATGAGTATCCCAATCTGATAATCTGTGTTCTCATCAAAAGTAAACTCATCTTCAGTAGGCAGCTCAATAGTTTGGGTTAACTCGCCAGTACTACTATTACCAGGCAAACCTTCTATCCAGGTAAAATCAAGCAGGAAGTCTTCCTCTTCGTCAATATTAGCATCTTCGGACAAGAAAAAGTCTACATAAAACCCAGTAGCATCATCACTACCAGTGTTGTCTACAGAAAAATTAACATCAATCAACTCACCAGGAATAACCTCTTCTGTAGTTATTTCCAGAAGTTGACTAGATAGATCGATATCATTCTCAAAGGTGGATAAAAGCACTTCTAAGTTAATATTACCAACATCACCATTGAACCCATCTACTGCGATGTTGTAAGTTTCCCCTGCAACTACATCAAAGGTAATCTCGCTTTGGAAACCAAAATCTACACTATCATCATTGCTCGCTACTTCAGTTAATTCAGAAAGGGTAGAACCAGTGTAAGCTGCTAGTACAGTATCAAAGTCGCTACCATCAGTATTGATAGTCACAGTACCAGATTCTGGAGCAGTATAGCTCCACCACAGAGATGCAGCAGCATCATTTCCTGCATGAGCTGGTTCTCCTGTTTCGCTAGTAGCACCCTCATTCCTGCCCATGAAAACATCAGTATCATTCAAAGAAATTCTGTTGGCAAAGTCATCGTTGGTAAGCATATTTGTCTGTAACGACAAAGCTAACTCAACATCTCCTGCTGCTCCATCGAACCCATCCACTGCAATTTTATAGTTAGTTCCAGCTTCTACTTCAAACATGATTTCGCTTTGCACGCCAGTTCCAGCATCGTCATTGCTTGCCACTTCAGTTAACCCCTGGAGAGATGAACCTGTGTAAGCTGCTAAAACTGTGTCGAAAGTACTATCAAAAGTATCGATAGTTACTAATCCCGAATCAGGTGCTGTCCAATTCCACCAGATGGAACTACCTCCACTGTTTTCTGCATGGTTAGGTTCATCTGCTTCTTTGGAAGCATTGACGTTACTGGTAGTTACGCTATCAGAAGTACCAGTGAGAGTCGCACTGTCAGCAAAATTATCGTTTGGTATCGATGTAGTTTGCTGGACTAAATCTAAAACAATATTGCCCTGTGCGCCCAAATATCCATCGACGGCAATTTTATAGTTTGTGCCTCCAACAGCGTCAAACATTACCAGACTTTCTACTCCATCACCACTATCATCATCACTGGCAACTTCAGTTAGGTTTGAGACAGAATCACCTGTATAAATTCCCAATACAGTGTCGAAATCACTACCATTAGTTGTTATAGTAACTAGGCCAGATGCGGGTGCTGTCCAATTCCACCAAACGGAACTGCCTTCATTCCCCTCAAGCTGATTGTTTGCATGAAGAGGTTCTCCATTCTCGCTGGTTGCTTCAAAGTTGGAGGCTTCAACGTTAGCAGAGGAACCAGTTAAAGGATTACTGTTTGAGAAGTTATCGTTTTCTACCTGTGTTGTTGTTTGGGAAAGGTTGAGGACAATATTACCTGTCTCGTCAGAAACTCCATCTACTACAAAATGGTATGTTGTCTCTTCTACAGCATCAAAAACAATTTCACTCTGAGGAGGGTTAGAAGTGCTGTTGTCGTTGCTAGCAATTTCAGTCAGGTTTGAGACAGCATTACCTGTATATGCAGCTAATACAGTATCAAAGTTACTGCCGACAGTATTTACAGTTACCTGTCCGGAAGTTGGAGCAGTCCAACTCCACCATACAGAATTATTCTCTCCTGTCTGAGAAACACTAGCTGGTTCTCCTTGCTCAGAAGTTGCATTGTTGTTTGTACCATTGACAGTGCTTGATATACCGGAAATAGGGTTGCTATTTTGGAAATTATCATTTTCGACTCGATCTGGTTCCAGTTCTAATGCTGCAGCGAGGTCAAGTCTGGGTTTGGTAATTCCATTCCGGTGGTCTGTAATTGGTTTGCCACTATTGAGCAACCGTTGCAGAATTTGGTCAGGAGTGTCATTGGGGAAGGCTTGTCCTAAGACAGCAACTGCACCTGCAACATGAGGTGCTGCCATGGAAGTACCATCAAAATTCTCTAATCCTCCAGCAGTGATATACGCTCCTGGTGCTAATATGTCGAGAAATTGGGCACTGTTGGAAAAAGTTGCTACTCGATCTGGTACCGCATTATCCTCATTGTTATAGGAACCTGTAAAGTCATACACTGCACCTACAGATACTGCACTTTCAAAAGCTGCGGGGTTTCCAATTGCGTCTGTAAAGTATTCATTGCCCGAAGCAACAATACTCAGAATTCCTGCTTCTTTTGCATTAAAAATTGCTTGTCCTAGAGGATTGCTATTGTCAGGAACTGGGTTGTTTAACTTGTCGCTACCAAGACTCATATTGATGGCCTTGATATTGAACTGATCTTTGTTATCAATTGACCAGTTAATCGCACTTATAATATCTGCATCGCTGGCACCACCTTTATCAAAAACGTCTAGTGCCAAAATATCAGCACCTGGTGCAACTCCAGCAGCAATAGCACTAACGTTAGTTCCATGATCGTTATCATCTTCAGCATTATCATCAGGGGCAAAGTCCTGGGAAAATGCTACTCGTCCTTCTAATCCTGGAGCATTTGTTCTTGCACCTGTATCCAAAACAGCAATAGCTGTACCTGCTCCTGTAAATCCCCCTGCTACTGCTTCTGGTTGATTGATTAAGGGTAGACTTTCTTGTAGCAACGGTTGATATGTTTGGGGAACGGATGCTTGTAAAACATCAGGATTTTCTAACAGTTCGGTTAAAGGTACTTCTGAATCAAACCGGATGAAGGAAATTGGTAGGTTTTCATAATCATCTATGATTTCAAACCCTGCTGATAAACCAGAGAGTACCTCTGATTTTAGTTCACTCAGCAGTTCAGCTTTGTATTCTAAATGTACATCGCTACCTGCCTCAAATTCTCCCTGTTGTATTAAAGTTTGTACCAGTGCATCTATTTCAGCACTATCGAATGAAATAAGAAGTTCTTGGGATTTTTCATTTGCTAACGCTCCTACTACATCCTCTAATATGGCAGTATTAGTGGAGTTTTTCTCTGAAGTTTTGTCTGCAGTTTGATTCATTTTAGTACTCTAAGGCAAAAAACACTAACCATCTAATCATATTTTTTTATATTTGTCAATCTTTTTGATAATAAAAGTATTTAACTGAACATGATATTAGCTATGATTTTCGTGCTTAGGGAATAGGTAGGGTTTGCTAAAAAAATTCGTTGGTGGGGGTAGGACACGGGGACGCACCAGGCGCGGAGATGTGGGGAACAGACAACGGTTTCGGCATCAGTCAGGCAGAGGTACTGATAAGTGATAACTGAAATCACATTAATAATTAAGATTTGCTGAAAAAATTGTCATCAATTGTCAGAGAATATTGTAAATATCAGTCAGGCAGAGGTACTGATAAGTGATAACTGAAATCACATTAATAATTAAGATTTGCTGAAAAAATTGTCATCAATTGTTAGAGAATATTAGACATCTCCAGAAAAGAGGGAACAGGGAACAGGGAAGAACAATTGATAATTTCTGGATAATAATTGATTGTATTTTTGATTTTTGGAGATGTCTATTGTAAATATCAGTCAGGCAGAGGTACTGATAACTGATAACTGAAATCACATTAACAATTAAGATTTGCCGAATACAATTGTAAAGATCAGTAAAGATAAGTAATGATTAGGTGAATTATTTATCAATATGTTTATAAGTGAGATCTTAATGCTCAAATGATCGTAAGATATTAAATGTAGACAACAGGACTTACGCATAACTACCATATCTAGCGAACAACCCTTTGTTTCGCATACTTCGTAAAACTCCTACAGATGGTGTATGATTTGATATTTTGCGTAAGTCCTGAACAAATGAAAATTATTGAGGTCACAGCAATGGCGCATATTATAGGTGATTTATTGCCAAATCAGCTAGTAGGTACTATCGGCAACGATCAAATTGATGGATTAGCTGGTGATGATACCCTAAATGGATTAACTGGTGATGATACCCTAAATGGTGGATTTGGTCATGATATCCTCAATGGTGGATTTGGTCATGATATCCTCAATGGTGGATTTGGTCATGATATCCTCAATGGTGAATCAGGTGATGATGACCTCAATGGTGGATTAGGTAGTGATACCCTCAATGGTGGATCTGGTCATGATATCCTCAATGGTGGATTAGGTGATGATATCCTAAATGGTGGATCTGGTCATGATACCCTCGATGGTGGATTAGGTGATGATATCCTAAATGGTGGATCTGGTGATGATATCTTTGCCTTAGCAGAGGGACAAGGAACTGATACTATTCTTGACTTTCAAGATGGTCAAGACTTGATTGGCTTGACTGGTGGTCTAACATATACCGATCTGGCCTTTACCACAAACAGTATCATTGTCATCTCGACTGGAGAGGCACTCGCTTCTCTCAATGGCATCAATGCCACCACTCTGACATCGGCTGACTTTATCTCAATCTAATTGGCTTTAACCCTATTCCAAACCTAAAAAATGACGGGAGTAAGTTAGCCAGCCAGTTTTAACGGCTGCTTGAATAACGGCACGCGGGTTTTAACCCGTATTAAAAATCTGCTATACTTAGAAATAGTAAGTCAGAACAAGGTTTGTCGCTATGACATGACCGCGCTTTGCGGTGAGATTCCGGTGGACAGGAGACGGGGACGATGCTGACTACGACGGCTGTTAGCTCCGCATGACCTAGGAAAAGCAAGCAGGCAGCTAGAGCAGTGATTTATTGCTCGCTCCTTGAGTAAAACCACTCGTGAAAGCTATTCAAAAAAAAAGTAAACTCACAGCTAGATTTCGTTCTATGCCGAGGAGTATAGGAGTCTGTTGATAGGCTTGAAGCAAATGTGGATTTATGAGGGGCTGCGTGCGGAAGTAAATTCCGCACGTTTATTCGCCCCATCCCATTTGCGGTGGCTTAACCACAGAATCCAGGGTGTTTCAACCCCTGGAGATGTCAATCCCTCTCTTCCTTAAGAGTTTCAACTTGAGTAAGTAGGGATCAAGGTTAATTTTTTTGGCGTTGGTAATTGGTAAGATGATTTTCTACTAGAGGTCATACCCATCACTGACTCTGGTAAAATATTTAAAGGTATCAGAAACAGATTACTCTTAAAGTTTCATCTCTTGATTTACCAACGCCATTTTTCTTAGTAGGGATTCAAAGATTGTGTCATCCCGATCGATGATTTGATTTCGAGGTTAACTAAAGCTAAATCTAAAACCAAGCAGCGTATGAAAAAAGCAGCTAATCGACTGAGGTCAAAAATTAGAAACCTGATAGATGAGTTGCACACGCATTACAGCTTTATTTTTGGTGCCTCTTTCAGAGGAGCTTTCCTATGGTCATGCTGCGCAAACGCTTTCAAAACTTTGACGTAATTCTGCTTCCAAATGCATGAAGTTTCTCAGATGACAATTCATACTAGCAGAAAGCTCAGAAGTAATATCATGTCCGGTTGAACAGTTATAAATAAACACTCAGAATTCAGAATTCAGAATTCAGAATTCAGGAGGGAAGAAAGAAGAAAAGAAGGAGAAAGTTTTTTATCACTAATTATCCGGACATGATATAAATCAGTTAGACAAATGTTGAACTGGGCACACTATAGGTTTAAACTTTTCTTAAAGCATAAAGCTGTTGAATACAACAAATTCGTTGTAGATGTAAGTGAAGCCTACAAAGCGCAAAACCGTTAGCTGGACTGGTGAAATCCTCAACAATTTAGGTGGCAAAAAAGTTGTGACTGGTAATGATGGTTTTCGCCTCGATCGCGACTTAAAGGTCCCGCGTGGAATCTTGATCATGCATCGTGGTAGAGAAATTTTCTACCACATTGGGATATACCCCCTCAGTAAGTGTTAATCTTGCTGTGCATTGTTAACAATTGTTAGCAAAATAGTATCGGGTGGAAGCTAACTATTAGGGTTTGCTGAAAAAAGCAGAGCGTGGGAAGTGTGGGGAATGAGGGAAGAGAGAGTAAATTGTAAAATTATTATAGGCATCTTACCCGCTATATTATAACAAAAAGAAAGGCTTTAAACCGACTTCATTAATTATTAATTATTAATTATTAATTATCCATTGGTAAGTTCTGTTTTTATTGAACTGCAAATTCGGTATAAGGGCGAATATGTTCGGGGTGGAAAGCAAGTACAATTTGGTTTTTAGGAATACCTGCTGCTAATAAGTCGGTAGCGATACCTTCTTCTATTCCGTCTCTTTGTATCCAGATTTTATTATCTATAATTTGTAGATGAACTAGACAGCCATGTACTCTTTCTCTGTTTTCCCATCCCTCTAAAAGAATGAGATAATTATCAGAATCTTGGTCTATGATTAGGAGTCGATTAACTTTTCCTGTTGCATAGCGTAAGTTGGCATAATAAGTGAGAGATTCAATAATAATTTTTCTGATGTTGTCTAGGTTATCCATTTTAAGATTACCTCCTGAAGTTGGTCGAAAACTAATAATTTCAGTCGTTTATTTTCTAATAATACTTGACCAATAGGGTCTTCAAAAACATCAACATAAGCCTCTTGATGAATGGCTAAATATAGAGTTATTTATTTCAATCCCGATGCTTTCCTAGGTCATGCTGCGCAAACAATCAGAGGTACTGATAACTGATAACTGATAACTGATAACTGAAAGGACCTAGTGCTTTTTCTAAATCATATCAAATCCGCTTAATTGGACATAAAAAAATTATCCAATTGTCATAACTACGCTCATCTTGTCTTATCTTTCTTCTCCTGAATTCTGAATTGCAGAATTGCTGAATTCTAAAGACTTAACCATTCTATGGCTGTTTAACCGGATTTGATATCATCTATGGCAGATTTACCAACAAAGCTTTTAATTTCAATAGCTATTTTTTGATTGTCTTTTTCGGCAGCAATTAGTTTTTCTGCTCCTAAGTCAATATATAGATCTTTTTTTCCCCAACGAATAACTAGGGGATCATTAGTAATTATCCATTTATCTTTTTCTAGAGCAGTTATTACAGTATTATGATAGATGTCTTTGGCTGGCATTTTTAATAATTATCAATTGGGGAATTTTAATTTTTTACGGTTCTATCCAACCTTGAAAAGCTGCGACTAAAACATTAGCAACTGGATTATCGAGAGCTTCTTTAAATGCTTCGGTTCCTGCTGATTTTAAGACTCCTATTACCCGCTGTTTTAATGTGGGGTTATTTTCAATAACTTCAATAGCTTGAGCAGCAACTGTCATTTGACTTGCTGTGGTTTCTGTAGGATTTGATTGTTCTAATTGTTTGAGAAGTTGTTGAATTTCTGCTGCTGTTTCAGCTAAGGCTTTTGGTTGAGCTTCGTTAATTGTGCGAGCAATGTTTGAGTCTTTAATTTCTCCTGTTTTGCCAACTACACCAGAAATTTCTCCTGTGTTGCCAACTACACCAGAAATTTCTCGAATTTCTCCATCTTTTCCAATCCCGTAATTGTCTCTCATATTAATTTGATCTCCAGTACTTTCTGACATATTGGTAACTCCTTTATTATTATAATTTTCTATATTGACACCACCAGGGCGATTAACTGCTGTATCTACCCAAGCTTCTAATCGTTTTGTATATTTTTCCTTCTCTACCAAAAGCAATCTAAGTTGTTCTGGTGGAAGTGCCTTTAGTCTATCATAAGTATTAAAATATTCAGAATGTAAAACTGAATGGTCAGCCTGAGATATTGTTTCAGCTTTTATCAATAATCCCTCATCATTTTTACCTCGTATTTCCATCGAACGCATCCTTAATTCTGCTTCTGGATGCTCTTCTTGTAGCTTCCGAAATGAATATGCAACTATTCGGGGGTCTACTGCTTGATTGTGATAGATGTCTAGTGTCTCTACCATTGGGGCAATAAAATCCACAAATTCACCTTCCTCAAAATTCTTTTCCCAATCAGCAGGTTGACGGCGAGGATTATCATTAAGACTCTCTTGAGGAGTAATATCATGTCCGGTTGAACAGTTATAAATAAACTATGAAGGAGTCAGGAGTCAGGAGTCAGGAGTCAGGAGGGAAGAAAGAAGAAGGAGAAAGTTTTTTTATCACTAATTATCCGGACATGATATAACTTTGAGAAATTCAGGTCGTTTTTCTGGG
>NZ_JAAHHG010000121.1 GCF_010692555.1 Okeania sp. SIO3B5
ATCATGTCCGGTTGAATAATTAGACAATGGTTGTCCGAAGGCAGGAGGCAGGAGGCAGGAGGCAGAAGGTTTTCTCAAGAGTGTCACCTTTATTTTATACACGCTCCGATGCTACCGGACATGATATAATTAGGGCTTGCTGATTAAATCTCAAAGCATTGACTGATATTGGTTGTAGCATTTTTTTGCCTTTAAAAAGTGCAAGCTTTTCGGTCTAAAAAGCTCACGCATGCTAGTATTTTGGGATGATTATGGCAGAAAAATCACTCTTACAATTCTTACTCCTACCTCCTCTAAGTACCCATTTCTTCTGTCTCCCCCTCCCCTCCTGGGAGGGGCTAGGGGTGGGTTGTCTCCTGTCTCCTACCCTCACCCATAAGACTTTTTCAGCAAACCCTAATTACAATTCGATCTTATAGATAGCCATCCTTTAGCTATTAAAACCATCTAGCAATATCTTTAGTGTGGTAGGTTAAGATAAAATCGCTAGCAGCACGTTTAAAACTTGTCATAGTTTCCATAACTACTTTCTGTTTATCGATCCAGCCATTTAGTGCAGCAGCTTTAACCATGGAATACTCTCCAGAGACGTTGTAAGCTGCTACTGGTAAATTGAGTTGCTTCCTTAACTCGCCAAATAATATCCATATAGGCTAAAGCTGGCTTCACCATCAACATATCTGCTCCTTCAGCAATATCAAGCTGAATCTCTAACTGCTAATAAATCTGGCACTGCTTCTTTAACTGCCGTTGTAGCTTTTTGGACGATACCACAGTCATGCCAAGCTCCTGTAGTTTCAGTATCTTTATCGTCAGGAATACCAAACAACAGGATCGCGGGAATTCCTAAATCATATACTTCCTTGGCTGTCTCAACTATTTTGTCTACTGATAGTTGATAAACCCCAGGCATTGACTTAACTTCGTTGGCTACACTTTCTCCTGGTACAGCAAAAAGAGGATAGATCAGATCGTTAGTATTAACTATATTTTCTCGTACCATACGACGTAGCTGGGGATGCTTACGAAGACGACGAGGGCGATGTACTGGAAATATATTTTTTTTATTAGAGCTATATTCTTGACTAAGAAAAAGTTTATGGGATCTCGATCTTAAATTTAATACTCAAATAACAATTCTTTATATTTCGTATGACTCTTTATATTTAGAATGGCCAATCGATCTTAATTACATCACTAATTAGGGTTTGCGTATGGAAACTCTTTTTGCTCTTTGTAGGGAGTAGGGAGTAGGGACCCACCCCTAACCCCTCCCAGGAGGGGAAAAAGGGAGTAGGGAGTAGTTAGGACGAAGTAGTAATGGGAATTACAGAGTCAGTGGCCAAAACAATAGTAAAAGTTATTTTTCGGCTGCGTGCAGAGCGTGAAAATCCTCACTTTTTGAACCTATACTTGCTGAAAAGCTCATACTTTTTCCAGACATAAATTGCCTAAAACCTTTATCTGTAAATGCTTTGATGATTAATCAGCAAGCCCTAATTAATAAATTAGGATATAATGTTAAGTTTTTTACAAGCTATTTTGCCAATGCTCAAAAAATAAAAACTATAAAACAAGATGTTAAATGTCACCAAAATTAAAATTTAGTACTAAAATGCAGCAAAAGTTAAAATTTTTGCTACTAAAATTACTTAGGAGTTAATGTTATGAATGAATCGGCACCTGTGCCAATAGGAATTGTAGGTGCTTCCGGCTATGGCGGGGTGCAACTTGTCAAGCTGCTTGAGGATCATCCAAAGGCTGAGGTTGTGTACTTGGGGGGTGACAGCAGTGCGGGGAAACCTTTTTCTTCAATCTACCCTCACTTGCAGCATTCTGTAGATTTAATGGTAGAGCCAATAGATTTGGACAAGATAGCCAGCAAATGTCAGGTAGTCTTCCTTTCTCTTCCTAATGGTTTAGCTTGGAAGATAGCACCAACTCTGTTGGAAAAGGGATGTAAAGTCTTGGACTTATCGGCTGACTATCGATTTTCTAATTTAGAGACTTATCAATCTTGGTATGGTGGGGAACGCACAGATAAACAAATAGCTGCAACGGCTGTCTATGGTTTACCAGAATTGTATCGCGATCGCATTGCCAATGCTCAACTTATAGGTTGTCCTGGTTGCTATGTCACGGCTAGTCTTTTAGCACTTTCTCCACTATTTAAACAGGGTTTGATAGTACCGGATACTGCAATTATTGATGCGAAGTCAGGGACTTCTGGAGGTGGTCGTAAAGCAGCTATTAATATGTTACTAGCTGAGGCGGATAATTCTATTGGTGCTTATGGAGTAGCTAGTCATCGACATACTCCAGAGATTGAACAAATTTGTGGTAATTTGGCTGGTTATGATGTGAAGGTGCAATTTACTCCCCATTTGATGCCAATGGTGCGGGGAATATTAGCTACAGTTTATGGTACTCTCCGAGATCCTGGGTTAGTGCGAGAAGATTTGCTGACTATTTACAATGCTTTTTATCGTAATTGCCCTTGGGTGAAAGTGTTACCTAGTGGTACTTATCCTCAAACTAAATGGGCTTGTGGCACTAATCTCTGTTATCTTGGTATTGAGGTGGATCACCGTACTGATAGAGTTATTATTATGTCAGCTATTGATAATTTGATTAAAGGTCAAGCTGGTCAGGGTATTCAGTGTATGAATTTGATGATGGGTTGGGAAGAAACTTTGGGATTACCTCAGTTGAGCTTTTATCCCTAATAGCTTAAAGAAGGAAGAAGGAAGAAGGAAGAAGGAAGAAGTGGATGGGGACTCAAACCCTAACCAATTCTAAATATTTTGTAGACTGCAAGGAAAGAGTTGGTGTTTGACAGAGATTGATGATGAACCTGAGACACAGAAAAGCTTTTTCCACTTTTCCCGGCTATAGAATTGTTTGTTTTCTGTCTATCCATACCCAAGTTTGTTTGTGGCAGTTAGTTAGTTTTTGGTGGTTTTATGCCACCTACTACCTGACTGCTAATTTCTCAACTTAAACTTTCTGCTATAGATGGAGCGATCGCCTTTTGGTCGGGAATAGGAAGCAGATTTTTGTCAAGTTTTTGGTAAGAAGAAGGAAGAAGGAAGAAGGAAGAAGTAGATGGGGACTCAAACCCTAACCAATTCTAAATATTTTGTAGACGGCAAGGAAAGAGTTGGTGTTTGACAGAGATTGATGATGAACCTGAGACACAGAAAAGCTTTTTCCACTTTTTTTTGGTAATAGGGCAGGCAAAATTCATCAGGGTGCTTTAATTTTTTGCTCTTGTCGTCTAAATTCTGAATTCTAAATTCTGTTTGCGGAGCATTCCGTAGGAAATTCTAAATTCTGATAATTATCGAACCACACCCCCGCCTACTGGTCGAATATCTTCCCCTGAGAAAGGAGTTGTACCACCTTGCCAGTTGAAGTCACTTATCCGGAGACTAAATGTACCAGTTTGTCGTCTGGGACTAAAAGTTAATACGACTCCATAAGTACGACGACTATATTCTAATGTGATACGGTCATCGAGAATATCACCAGTTTCCAAGTTGAGGCCACTTTGATAGCCAACCCGAAAACCTTTATAAATCTGTTGCACAAGACCAAATAACAATACATTCGTATCTTCAACGCGATCAAAGAAGAAAGGTGACTGACCACTCAGACCTGTCTGGCTATAAGTTAAGTTGAATCCAGTATAATCAAAAAAGTCTCTGGAAAAATGTCCAAACTGACCAGTAAACCCAAGGCTGCCACGAAGATAAGATTGGTCTTCATCGTTACTATAAAGGCTGGTAGCACCAGTAAGTCCTAAGACCATTTGCACAAATGGAACTACTGGTTTGCTGGTATATCTCAAGCCTTCGGTTGGAGTAGCTGGCAATGCTTCTCCACTCCAGATAGTTAGTGGATATCTCAGAGAGACTACGCTCTGGAAACGACCAAGGTCAGCTCGTGCTTTAGCATCGTCGTCATCATTATCATCATTTTCATCGGGTAAGGGTTCAAATGGTTCGAGGTCTGTTAATAATTCCCGACGGTCTGTTCTGGCATTGACAACTTGATAACCTGTCTGAAAACTTAGTTGGGCACCAGTTTCTCCTAGTGGTATTAGGGGGGAGGTAAGGACTACACCTGCGCTGCTGTGAACTGTTTGAAATCCTAAGCTGCCATTGAATAAGCGATCGCGATAACTATACTCTCCTGTTAAATTGTAACCTTGGTATAATTGTCTTAGTCGAATGCTACCCCGAAAGTCGTCTTCTTCTAGGTCGGGAAAGTCTTTAAATGTGAGAAATGTGGCTCGTCCTTCTAGTTGAGTTGTGGGGGTTATGGAACCGTTTACTGAAGCTTTGAGACCAAACACATTATCATCTATGGGGGAGTCGCCTTCATCACCTAAAAAGGCTCTTTCTAAGTAATATTGGGGAGTTATTCTGACTTGAAATGGTATTTGAAGTGGTGGTTCAAATGTAGTTTCAACAAATAACCCTCCTCTATCATCTTGGTCATAACCAATTTGAATTGGCAGGGGGTCTCTTTGGTTACGGTCAATAATTGTTCGTTCGCGAAATAGTGGTAAACTAAAGCGATCGTCGAATACTAACCGTGCTTTTTTGGTAATTAGTTCATCTTGAAAGGGAGATAGGGGTGTAAGTGTAGCACGCTCACTTCTTAATTCTACTTCTGGAGGTGAAAACGGATCGTTGGTGAGTCGGAGATTTGTCGCTTCCCAAGTTCCTGCACCTAATAAGTTGAGACGGTCTGCTTCAAAGCGCAGTCTATTAACTGTTCCTGTTTGTTCGGGTGCTTCTAGTTTGGGTTCAAATGTAACTTTTGTGCCTCCGGTTGCTTTTACTTTTGTTGGTGGTTGAGTAGCACTGATGCGATCGCTTAAGGTTCTTGCTTGTAATGCTCCTACTCCTTCTGTGGTTGGTAAGGATGATGAGGATATTTCTTCGGCGTTACCGACAAAGATAATTCCACTTGCTTGTTCAATTACTCCTTTGTCTAAGCTAAAGTTGTACTCCATTCGTTCTCCTAGCAATACTTGTTGTCCCTGAGTAAAAACAGCGTTTCCTGTAGCTAGGAGTTGGCGAGTTGTTAAGTTAATTTGTACTTTGTCGGCGTTAACGAGTCCTTGACTAAATCGCACTATTACTTTGCCTTCTGCTGTAATTAGTCGTCGTTGATCGTCATATTCTTGGCGCTCTGCTGTTACTTCTACTACATCTGCGGGTAAGGGTATTTTAATAGGTTCTTGCTCTTCTGTTTCTTCCTCTGATTCTTGGGTTGGAGATTCTGGATCTGCTATGGGAACAGGTGTTTCTTCTTCTTTTGATTCTGGGACATCTGGCTGGTCAATAGGTTGTTGGTCTTGGGGAAGATTGGGCAATTTTGGGGAGCTATCTTCTATTGTTTGTCCTATTTTAAGTGTTTGTTTTTGTGTTTGTGTTTCAAGTTGTTCTAGTTGAGTGAAAAATTTTGAGGTAGTTATTTTTTTTCTGGTACTTGCGGTATTCTCACTGAAATGTTCTAAAATTTCTCTACTGTTTGAGCTATATAAGTTTACTTGTTTGACAGTTTGTTCTTCTTGTTTTTTCCCAATATATTCGGAGAAATTTGAGAAGGAAGTAGAAGAGAATGTTAGTTTTCTATCTGAATTAATTTGGTTTTCGATAGTAGAAATTTTTTCTGCTGATAATATGTCTATTTCTACAGGTGGTCCAAGACTTGCTGAGGTTGTATGAATTGGACTTACTCGACTAACAGGGTCAAAAGTGGATTTAATTTGAGGAAATTTGTACAATACGGTTTCTCTGAATTCTTGTCCTAAGAAGGTGCTTTTTACAGACAATATGATTTCCTCAGTCCCCTGATTTGATTTTGGCACTGGGCTAGGTACTTCCTGTCGTAATTTTGTAACACCTTGAGTTACAGTTGGTGAAGGGAGGGTTTCGACTATTGGAGGTAGTTCTGGTGGGGGCAGAGGATAGGACATATTTCAGATAGAGACACTCAGCTCAATGGTTAAAGATCGGAGTCAATCATAAACTTAAGAGTTAGAATTTTTACCGAAAAGCGACGTTGAAAGCCCCCGTGTTTTAACCGGGGGATGAAAACAAGCGAGTCGTTTAGACTAGACAACTTTAGTTGTCCTGTGCTATTATCCGGATATACAAACGTTTAGACAAAAGTAAGCAGCAAAGCATGGTTTAGACTTAAGCCGACTGTGTAGGGGCACTTTGACTTGTCCCCAAAGAGTATATCTTTGGTCAGCTAAGAAAAAACGAAGCAACATGGATTTATCCTGTTGGGTAGTATCAACTTAGAATCCCCTCGGCAAAAGCTGCGGGGAGTAGTCAAACAAGATTTATCAATTTAAGAGTAAAAATCTAATTACCTTGGCCTCGATATTACTTTTTTCCACTTTTTTTATTATAGATACATTGTTCAGTTATTCACTGAATTTTATTTTGCTTATCATATTTTGTCAATTATGTCAAAAATTTGCCTGGAATGTTACACTTAATTAGATTAGTGGGCTTCCAGGCTGACTTACATGTTGGTGCTGCAAATCAAGGTCAGTATCTATTTTTATTTTGGTTGTGATTTATCTCCCGGTAAATCGGAGATTATACCGGGAGTCCTCTCCGTCCATTTTAGGTAGAAATTTTATTACTCCATATCTCGACCACTAGGGTTACGAGCGGGGTCGTTGGACAAGAATCCAAAAATGAATAATCCAACAAAAAAGAGGACGACAATATTAACGACTATTTTTAGAGTTAGCATCTATTATTTTTCTCCCAGAATGTGAAAAATTGATATTGATTATGAGAAATCTACAACTTTCTTATCATATCTAAATATTGTCTCATTTGACTACAATTATGTGTCAAATATTTTTCAACTTCTTGTGACGTTCTCCTACATCAAATCAAAGATTATGATGTAGGCTTCCCCACCTCACGGACGCGGGCTTTCTGTTTCACAGGGAGTGCAACCACTTAACCCTCCACAGACACCAGACTCGGAAACCCACCGCCTTTTTGTACTAAACAATATCTGTACTCCAGAAAGTTCCCTCAAGAGTTTTACCTTTTCACGGGTTGACGCTTAACTTCAGCAATTGAAGCCCATACTCTATGTCGTTTTCGACCGTGCTGTTATCAGGTGCGTATTACCGCTACTCCTGATATAGTCACCAATAACACAAAAAAGCACACAATGCAAGAAACTAAGTGGACGCTACGCGGTTTATTTGTTGGTCGGCAATTCCCCTCCCGTTAACATTCGTATAACGGGAGACTCCTTGCCCACATCAAAGTTGGCTCCATTGCCAAATTTGTGCAAATACTTTTTCTATCCAGGTCATAACTACATCCACCCACTCTAATATTCGCTCTAGGGGATGTTTGATATATCCTATGGAAACTGAGGTTACTTCTAGGCAGTCTGATTCTTTTTGGTACTCTGGCTTACTGTCTCTACTATCATGTTGAATGGAAACTTTAGGATTTTTTATGGTCTGAGAATAGTTTGGTTCATTTGTCTTTGTTAAAGCTTTGATGTTTCTGTCCTGATTTTCTCTAGGTCTGATTGTTTCTATTTGGACAGAATTATTAGAAGTGAAAGTGGTATTTTGAGAATGGTTCTGTGTCTGCTCTTCCTCTATTTTTACTTCTAACAATGACTCAAAGGGTAATTCTTCTATATTGGAGGGTGGTAGTAAACCATTTAAACCTAGATTTCTCGTAATTGGGTGTAGGTAATTTTTAGCTACATTGCTAATAAAGTTATGGAAAGTTAGATTTGAACTTGACAATAATGGCAGTGTTTGGTATTGCTTCTTTTGCTGAATTAGTTCATTTTTCTCCAGGGGTAATTTCAATTCCTCAAATAGATTGAACCATAAGGCTATTTGACTGGTTTGCACCCAAGCCATAATTTGCCAGAAAATGCTCATATATCCGGAGTTTGGTGCAATTTCGGCACATGGTTGAAGTTGCAATGGGGCGTTGTTTTCTAAGTAAGCTGTTAGGATAAGTGGCTGTTTTTGTTGTTCTTTGGTCAAAAGTTCAGATTTTTGATGATTATCTGCCAGGGTGTCTTGATTTTCTAATTTAATTTCTAGTCTTGGGAAAAGTTTAGATTGGGGTTTTATTAGGGAGGAGGTTGAGGTGTTTACTGAGAGTTTAGCTGCTTGTGGGGTAGCTGTTTGTATTGTTGTTAGTGATGTTTGCTGAATGGGTTGGTTAGTATTTTGATGATTTTTAGTTGTTTCATTATTGACTTTATTTGTGATTTGTGGTAACTTGCTTTTATTATTTTTTTCTAGTTGTTTGACTGCTAGGCGAGAGGTTTGCAGCAACACGTATATTGGATAAAGTAGCAATTGAATTGTGTTGGTAGTTGCAAATTTTATTTGACTGAGGGCGCGATCGCTTCTATCTAATATTTGGCGATATTTTTCAGAAACAAAGTTTAATACTTTACTTTTATAAGGACTTGATGTCATTTTTATTTTAAATTTTTGATAGGGGTAGGTTTATTTAGGGTTTGCTGAATAAATCTAAAAGCATTGACATATAAAGGATTTAACCTTTTTTGGATCGAAAAAAGTGTCTGGTTTTCAGCTCTTCATGCTCAAAAAGTTAGTATTTTAGGCGCATAGTTGGGCAGAATAATCTTGGGACAAAACGCCCGCTCCTACCTCCTCGCTCCCGAACCATTTCTCCTGTCTTCCCCTCCTGGGAGGGGTTAGGGGTGGGTTGTCTCCTGTCTCTTGTCTCCTACCCATACGAAAAAAGACTTTTGAGCGCAAACCCTATTTATTTTCTAGATTTTTTTTCTTGCTCCGTCTTTACGCGCTCGGAAACCGTTGACTTGCAGGCTGTGCGTTTTTTTGAAGCAATGAGCAATGGAGGAAGGCGATCGGATAATTTTTATAGAATTAAAAGGGAAAAAGTTATAGAGAGTAGTATTTTACTAAACAACTGTATTATATCTTAGAAGCGAAGTTTGATGAGACTCTGTAGGTAAGAATGAGTTTTTTTTAGTTCTGAGTGAATTTGAATTTGACACTCCGCAGGATAAATCCACGCGAATTCTTAAGCAGAATAAATTTGCCGGGATAAATCCACGTCAAATTTAACCCTTAATGGCATAGCCAAAGATGCCTCTAGTCTGTCTGGGGTAAACCCATTCAGTTTACTTTTTAATCCAATATTTGCTGCTCCATTGCAGTCAGCATTAATCAATTTATTTTGCTTCGTTTTGTACAAACCACGTTTGATTCTTTTGCCACTAAAACTATATTCAGTTGAATTATGAGCATGATAAACAGGTATATTGTCTCTATCCAAAAAACTAGCTTTGGATGTGTAAGACTCCTCTTGTTCTAAATAAGTTAATCCATATCTTTCACACATAGCTTTTAATTTTAATCTCAAACTATAGTGTGGTATTTGTACAAATTTTTGGTTAGCTTTCTTACCTAAATTGATATTTTTTTTCATTCCTGGATTAACACCTACAACAATCGTAGATATTTGATTTTTACTACACCAGTTAATTAAATATCTAACTGCTTTATTCAGATAATCCCTTACTTTATTGTTTCGATTGACTGTAATGTTAATCTGTTTCTTAGTCAACCCTTTGATACCTTGTTTATCCTTTAATGACTGTAATCTAGCATTTTCCTTGTTGTACCACTGGTTGATTGATTTAAGTTTTCTTCCGTCCAAAATGAATGACGACCCAGTATTTGATACACAGGTAGCTAAATTATTTAAACCAAGGTCTATAGCTAAAGCTTTATCAGTTTTTTTAGCTGGTTGTGGTTCAACTTCAGTAATAAATTCAACTTCAAAAAACCTAGCATTATATCTAGGAATTACCCTAATTTCCTTCAGGTTTTGACCTATTAATCGCTCCGGAAAAGGGATTTTTACTTCCCCATACTCATCCTTAAATTTCCTAGACATTGGGATATTAAAATATCCATCTTTGACGATAATTCGAGGTATAATTAAAGGAAAATACCCCTCTTTATTTAAGTATCTAGGTATTCGTATTTGTTCAAAGCGATACAGCCTCTCATTGGCAGCTTTTATTAAGTTGAAAAAAGCTCTAAAAGACCTATCAACAACTTTTAATGTTTGTTGTGCAATATCGGTTTGAAGTAGCTGATAATTTTCATTATCTTTGCAGTTATGATAGTTGGATTCATATCTGAGATACCTACCTTCTGCAAAATAAAACTGTCTCACAGAGTAAAGGCCTACATTGTACATATTTTTGGATAATCTGCACAACTGTCTGAGAGCTTTAAACTCTTGAGTGGACAAGTTCCTGATTTTGTTCTTTTGGGTCAGATACATTTCAACTATTATCGCCATATAATATAAGTATAGCGATAATAGTTATTTTGGGCAATACCAATACTTAGGGCTTGCTCATTAAATCTCAAAGGATTGATAGATAAAGGTTTTAGCTGTTTTTAGTTGAATAAATAGTCATGTTTAGGGGCAAACAACCCTAATATATAAATTGTCTCACAATTTTTTGGGGAATGCAAGACTCAAAACCTTACAGATTTTTTTTGGTGCTTCACAAAATGCTTTTTTTTGACTCTTCTCAATTGAGTGGAGCGTTGGCGGAGCCTAGCGGTAGCTACATCGCTTATCTATATATAGTTACCCATAGAAAGTGTGGCGTTTTTAGTTGAATAAAAAGTCATCCGTAGGGGCGAACAACCCCCGATACATAAATTGTCTCACAATTTTTTGGGGAATGCAAGACTCAAAACCTTACAGATTTTTTTGGTGCTTCACAAAATGTTTTTTTGACTCCACTGAGACAAATATTTTCTCTATCTTCTCAATTGAGTGGAGCGATCACTGATATCTCTGTATATAGTTATCAGTAGAAAGTGCGGTGTTTTTAGTTGAATAAAAAGTCATGCGTAGGGGCGAACAACCCCCAATACTTTAATTGTCTCACAATTTTTTGAGGAATGCAAGGCAAAAAACCTCACAGATTTTTTTTGGTGCTTCACAAAATGTTTTTTGCTCTTCTCAGTAGAGTGGTTTTAGCCTTTTTAGGGTCGAATTGCAGTGCGCCTTTTCAGTCTAAAATACTCAAAAAGGAGCGTATTTTAGGCGCATAGTTGGGCAGAAAAATTATTCTTACAATTCTTACTTCTACCTTCTTGTTCATTCCCATTTCTCCTGTCTCCTGTCTCCTGCCTCCTGTCTCCTGTCTCCTGTCTCCTACCCTCACCCAGATGCAGCATAAAATCCACCTGACTCTTCTGCTACTGTTGGTAAAGCAATAGATGCAACTAAAGATATAACTAAAACTGCTTTATTCAAATTAATCATCAAACTTAGTTATATCATGTCCGGTTGAATAGTTATAAATAAGGGAGTAGGGAGTAGGGAGTAGGGAGTAGGGAGAATAAAAAGATTTGTACTGCAAGTGACTGTTTTGGTTTTTTTCCAGATCGCTCTTATCCGGACATGATATTACACTTTGGAGGTCCGAAGGCAGCTATGCTGCTATGCTGAGGGCAGAAGGAAAAGAAAGATTTAAAGGGAGAAGGTTTTTGATCACGCTCTTATCCGGACATGATATTATTCCTAATTATATTATATCAAACCTGATGAACCACGTCGTAACCACCAAAAGCTAGTAGGGACGTTGCATGCAACGTCCCTACTAATTATGAAAACTGCTGTAACTCTAGCTGAGTGCTAAATGCCGATCGCCATCAAAACTAACCCAATACTTCCTTAGCTTTAGCAACAATGTTATCAACAGTGAAACCATACTTCTCCAGTACAACACCACCAGGAGCAGAAGCACCAAAAGTATCAACACTCAAAGTCGCACCTTCATCAGTCACATAACGATGCCAACCAAAACTAACACCAGCTTCCACTGCCAAACGTTTCTTCACAGATGCAGGGAACACAGACTCCTTATAAGCTGCATCCTGCTCTTCAAATAATTCCCAACATGGCATAGAAACTACCCGCACTTTCTTACCTTCAGCACGCAGTTTTTCACCAGCTTCCACACATTGGTAAGTTTCGCCACCAGTACCAATTAAGATAATATCTGGAGTACCCTCGCTGTCACTAACAATATAAGCACCTTTAGCAACCGCATCAATGGAACTACCAGCTAAATTAGGCAAACCTTGACGAGACAATGCTAATAGAGTAGGTTGAGGATGAGTTCCTTTAGCCTTTTCTACTGCAACCTTATAGGCACCAGAAGTTTCATTACCATCCGCAGGACGCATCACAAGTAATTGTGGAATCAAACGTAAAGAAGCAATATGCTCAACTGGTTGGTGAGTTGGGCCGTCTTCACCTAAAGCAATAGAGTCATGAGTCATTACCCAAATAACACCAGCTTCAGCTAAAGCAGATAAACGGATAGAGTTCCGCATATAGTCGGTGAACACCAAGAATGTTGCACCATAAGGAATTAAACCAGAACCGTGTAGAGCAATACCGTTACAAATTGCTCCCATACCGTGTTCCCGCACACCAAAACGCATATTTCGGTTTTGATATTGACCTTTTTGGAAATCTCCTAAACCTTTGAGTAGAGTTTTGTTAGAAGGAGCTAAGTCAGCAGAACCACCAATTAATTCTGGTAAAACTCCAGCTATAGCATTCAGTGTTGCACCAGACTGGTTACGAGTTGCATCCTTCTTACTTTCAGGAGTATATTTAGGTAGTGCATCTGCCCAACCTTCAGGTAATTTACCACTTACCATCCGCTCCAAAGTAGCTGCATCTTCAGGATATTTGGATTTATAGTCGGAGAACAGCTTATCCCATTCTTCCTGATATTTTGCTCCTCGATCAACTGCTTGGCGGAAATGACTCAGAGCATCCGCAGGCACTTCAAATTCTGGATATTCCCAACCAAGATTTTTCCGAGTAGCTGCTACCTCATCCGGTCCCAGTGCTGCACCGTGAACATCATGGGTGTCAGCTTTATTAGGAGAACCATAACCGATCAGAGTAGTAACTTTGATTAGAGAAGGTTTGTCAGTAACCGCCTTTGCTTTTTCAATAGCTTCAGCGATCGCGTCTAAGCCAGTATTACCATCAACAACGTGCTGAACGTGCCAACCATAAGCTTCAAAACGCTTACTTACATCTTCAGTAAAGGAAATGTCTGTATGACCGTCAATGGAAATGTGGTTATCATCATAGAAGGCAATTAACTTACCTAACCCCCAATGTCCAGCTAAGGAAGCAGCCTCACCAGAAATTCCTTCCATGTTACAACCATCACCCATGATGACGTAGGTATAGTGGTCAATTAGGTTACAGTCTGGCTTATTGAATGTAGCAGCTAAATGAGCTTCAGCAGCAGCTAATCCAACAGCATTAGCAATACCTTGTCCAAGTGGCCCGGTAGTAACTTCAATACCTTCAGTAATATGATTTTCTGGGTGGCCAGGAGTTTTAGAATCCCACTGACGGAATTGTTTAATTTCCTCCATAGGTACGCTGTCAAAACCTGTGAGGTGCATGAGAGCGTAAAGTAACATACAGCCATGGCCAGCAGATAGAACGAAGCGATCGCGATTTAACCATTTAGGATTTTTGGGGTTAAAGCGCATGAACTTATCCCAGAGGACAAAGGCCATTGGTGCAGCACCCATGGGTAGTCCAGGGTGGCCAGAATTAGCTTTTTGAACTGCATCAATTGCTAAGAAGCGGATTGAGTTAATACAAAGTTCTTCCAGTGATTGAGTTGTAGCAACCATAGTTATTGTTTCTATATATTGAAATGTGTGAATGCCGGAGCGAATAAACCAGATATTTGTCCACTGTCATACTACAGTTATACTGCTCTGGAATTGTTCTCAGGCCATATACATTACAGATCATCTCACTGTAGGGATCTCTAGGCAAGGGAAGTTATCAAGTCAAAAATTTTAAGGCCCTTATGAAGTTAAACTTATGGTGTGGACTTTAGTTATTATTATGAGGTTAAGGGTATGAAACTGTTGTTTACTAACACCAAAAAATATAGACTATCCTGGATAAACATCTACAAAATGTCGCTAGATATGATACAATCTAAAGCATAAAAATTAGGAACCTGACACGAAACTTGAGTTCATGTCAAAGCTATCACAAATATGATTGACACCCAAAGACTTGCTCTGCTAACCTTAGAGTGAAGTTATTCAATGTAAGTAATGGCCAAATCTCACGGTTCCTTAATAGGGATAGAAGCCAAAATTGAATATCATCCTGTTTTTGAGGAACTCGGAGCATTATATGAATCCTGGAAACGTTCTGCTGTTAACTGGATGCAAACTGAGAAATTGTCAGAATCTGAACTAGAAAAGCGTCTTATGAAGCAGTTTAACATTCAATGGGCATGGGCTGACTCAATCGCTACTGAAGCACGAACATGTTTAAACCAATTAAAAACAGCTAAGAATAACAATATCACTAAATTAGAGTTACAAATCCAAGCTAAAACAACTGCTGCCAAAAAACTCATCACTAAACTAGAAAAAACCTTAAAATTAGCAACAAAGAAAGGTTTTCCGCATCTACAAGCCCGAAATAAATTTTTTCATCAATTGCTAGGTTTAAAGAGTAAAATTCATAAAATAAAGTGCCTGAAACGAAAATTAAAGCAGTTAAAAAACACAGAACGTTTACATATTTGTTTTGGCTCACAGAAATTATTTAATGCTCAACATAATTTAGCAGAAAATGGATATAAAACCCGACATGAATGGGGTGTTGATTGGAGTAAGAAACGGTCAGGCAGGTTTTTCTGTATAGGAAAATCTCAGCCAGGCGGTGGAACTATGATGAAAGTTTTCTCATTACAAGAGGATGGGTTATATCAATTACAAGTTCAACTACCGAGACCATTACAGGATAAATATGGTCAAAAAATACAGTTAGAATTTAGTGTTTCAAATAGGGATGGCAGATATAGAGCCACAGATTTAGATTATGCCATCAACAATTTCAAACCAATCACAATTTCTATTTTTCGTAGAGAACATAAACAGGATAATTGGTATGTACATCTTTCAACTTATGTACCAGAAATACCAGTAGTTCATACAAGAAAAAATGGTTGTCTAGGTATTGATTTTAATGCAGAATCAATTTCAGTTACTTATGTGAAGTGGGATGGAAATATTGAATATTTAGAAGAGCTACCTTATCAATGGAAAAATCAAACTACAGGACAACGACTTGCATCCATGAGGAATATTGTTTGCCAAGTTGTGAAATTAGCAGAATTTTTTGAATGTGCTATTGCTATTGAGTCTCTGGATTTTACCAAGAAAAAATCTAAGATGAGCGAGGAAAGTAAAGTTTATAATGATATGCTTTCCAATTTGTCTACGGGAATGTTTAGGGAAGCTATATTGTCACGTTGTAGAAGATTTGGAGTAGAATTAATTAAAGTTAATCCAGCTTTTACCAGTGTAATTGGAATGATTAATTACATGGCTAAATACGGTCTAAATAGTGGCACTGCTGCTGCTTTAGTAATTGGCCGCAGAGCCTTAAAGTTATCAGAAAAAATACCACAGTGTTTGTTGAGACCAGAGGATGTCAACAAACATGATTGGAGTCATTGGAGGCGAGTTGCTAGTTTTATTAAACTACATCGTATCCAGAGGACTCAACTTTTTCAATGGAGGAAAGCCCTTGAGGGTATCCTAACCCACAGTTTGTGGGCGGAACATCAACTTTCTGTGCAAGTACACATTGAAACGGGTGAGTAATGAAATCATTTGCACTCACCGATGGCAAATGTCTAGCTTTGTCTAGTTTTCAAGAAGGTGTCTATAAGGTTTTATCTCCCAGCCGCATTCCTAAAAGTATTAATATCTAATGTTTGGAGATACTAGATGAATCAAGATAACACTACTATAGAAGAACGTCGCTTTGATGATATCCAAACTTGGATGTCAACAGGAAAAGGGACAGATTTACCCGAAGTCTTACAGGGTATCTACTTTATGGATGGAAACGATCTACCAGAGGATTGCCTGACTCTGAATGCTTCTGCTTCATGGAATCCTGAGACTCTAACCTTGTCAGTGAGGACTCACGATCCCTTTCAATGGACATTTCATCCTTCAGTTGCTGGACGAAAACTTCTTCAGCAGAATAAGTCCCAAAAATTGCTCATCAAGATACTTTTTCGGGATAATACTTTGAGACGGGCAAATGTGATTCCCCAATTTTATGGAATACAATTTCCTCGCTGGATTCTTGGCTTTGAGATGATCCAAGCGGAAGATAGTGTCGATGGTATGACCTGGTATCGCAGAAATAATATCTTTTTTGGTTTGATTCCTGCAGGGAGCTATATTCTCAGGAAGATTGTGGATAAAGATGGCCAAAAAACTCCTGCTTTTCAAGATATGCTTGCGAAAGTTCAGGAAACTTGCATTATTGTGACTAAAAGTAATAAGTAGCTTTTGCTGAAAAAGTCTTTTGGTGAGGTTAGGGAATAAAGTTATTCGATTGACTACTCCCCTAGCTGAAGCCTAGGGGATTCAATGTTTAAATCCCAATGCTTTCTTAGGTCATGCATGCTGCGCAAACAGGCAGAGGTACTGATAACTGATAACTGAAATGACTCTGTTTTGTCTAATACCAATTCCCAAAAATAATGCTATACTTCCAATAAACTTCAGTTATTAAGTAATAATAATGATTCAGTAATGTTTGCAAGGATTATAGGCATTGATCCAAAATATCTTATGCCTTTAAACCCGACTGCCTACTCCCTACTCCCTACTCCCTACTCCCAAGGAAATGTAGCAAAACTTTTGATAAATGGTATAAGTCCCACTCATTAGAAGATGTTGTTGAAGTTACCTTATCCTTAAAATAAAGGTTGACTAACTATTATCTATTTGCTAACATATATTAACAATTACTCCTATATGTATGCCAAGATAGGATTATGGGTTACGTTCCACTTAGAAAAGCCGTAGAAATACTTGGCTTGCATCCTAATACATTACGCAAGTATGCAGATGAAGGCAAAATTGAAATCATCAAAAACGAGGCAGGGCAAAGATTGTATGACGCACAATCTTACATCAGGGGCGCAACTAGAGCTTCCCTTATCTGCTACTGCCGAGTCTCATCAGCAAAACAAAAAGATGACCTCAAAAGACAAGTTGAGTTCATGCAAAGCCAGTACCCAAAGGCCGAAATCATCAAAGACATTGGCAGTGGACTTAACTTCAAGCGAAAAGGTCTTAGAGCCATACTGGACAGACTCTTGCGAGGCGATCAGCTCACAATTATTGTTACCTGTCGGGACAGACTTACCAGATTTGGATTCGAGCTTATACAGTATTTGGTCGAACAAAACGGTGGGGAAATCCTGGTTCAAGGGCAAACTATATATTGTCCAGAATCAGAAATGGTCGCCGATGTTCTCTCGATCATTCACATATTCTCCTGTAGAGTCCACGGACTTAGAAAGTACAAACAAAAAATCAAAGAAGATTCGGATTTACCTCAGCCGTGAACAAAGGCAACTACTCAGACAATGGATAGGTGTGGCTAGGTTTACCTATAACCGAACCGTTGAATACCTTCAGCAACCTGATACCAAGGCTAATTGGAAAGCAATCAAGGGTGGGATTTTGAAGAATTTACCTGAGTGGTCTAAACCTGTTCCTTACCAGATAAAATCTATTGCTGTTCGTGATGCTTGTATAGCAGTCAGAGAAGCAAAAGTTAAGTATTCTCAAACAGGACAGGTACAGCAGGTAAAATTCAAATCTCGTAAAAATCCTATTCAGTCTTGCTACATACCTAAATCGGCAGTATCAACAAAAGGTATTTACCACACTAAGCTAGGTAAACTCAAATTTTCTGAGCTATTACCAGAGACTTTTGGAGATTGCAGAATAGTTGTTGCTCGAGGACAATATTACCTTTGCTTGCCAGTTGATGCACCAAAACATCCGGCTGAAAATCAAGGCCGGGTTGTAGCATTAGACCCTGGAGTGAGAAACTTCTTAACGCTATTTTCAGAAAATAGTTTTGGTTGGATAGGTTCTGGCGATATTGGAAAAATCCAAAGACTTTGCTATCACTTAGATGATTTAATTTCTAGATTGACTAAAGCTAAATCTAAAACCAAGCAGCGTATGAAAAAAGCAGCTAATCGAATGAGGTCAAAAATTAGAAACCTGATAGATGAGTTGCACCACAAAACAGCTTTATTTTTGGTTCAAAACTTTGATGTAATTCTGCTGCCAACTTTTGAAGTTTCTCAGATGACAATCAAATCTCGTAGAAAGCTCAGAAGTAAATCAGTGAGACAAATGTTGAACTGGGCACACTATAGGTTCGAGATGCACTTAAAGCATAAAGCTGTTGAATACAGCAAAGTCGTTGTAGATGTTTCGGAAGCCTACACTAGCAAAACCGTTAGCTGGACGGGTGAAATGCTCAACAATTTAGGTGGTAAAAAAGTTGTGACTGGTAATGATGGTTTTCGTCTTGATCGCGACTTAAACGGAGCGCGTGGAATTTTGATCAAAAGCGTGGTAGAAAAATTTTCTACCACATTGGGAGATACCCCCTCAGTAAGTTGATCTTACTGTGCATTGTTAACAATTGTCAGCAAAATAGTATCGGTACAAATTATACTAAAATAGATTCAATATTTTCTAACGGAAAGAGCAAAAGATGTCTGAAATCCAACTAGCAAATTCTTTATCTAAAAATAGCGAAAAAAACACCGCCAGGAATCTAGTCAAATTAGCGGCTTTTTTAGTAGTGTTGTACATCATAGAGCGTGACCACCCAGCTGAATATAAATATAATTACAGCTATCTCAATCCTCTGGCGATGACAAATGTACCAAAAAGCAAATTTTTAGATAAAATCGTAGGTTTTCCTTTAATACAGCTACCTAAAGGCACATTTCCAACTCTGCAATGGCTGATCAAGGTAGTATTATCCCTGCTCAAAATATTCATAAATAGCTCCCTTTCCCAAAATTCTGGCTTATCAAAAGCAAAGTCTTTTGAATGGACTAAATTATTTCCAATTAGTAATGATTTTGGCAACATCCCAAAAGAAAGTTTAAAAGATATAGTTGAGCAACTAAATTTAAACTTAGAAAAAATTGACAAAGACCAGGAAATTGACCGCCAATGGCAAGAACTTTCTCAACAAAAATCTGCCGAGGAAAACCTTGTGCAAATAGTTGATAATGATTTTAAAGAAATTGAAAATAAATTATCTCAAATCCCCCAAGAAAAGATCGATGAGTTAGCATCTACTGGTGAAAAAACTTTATTAGACAATCTTCAGAAAATAGTTAAATACAGTGCCAAACTAGCAGAACTAGCTGATGCTAATAAGTCTTCAACTTCAGATTCAAGTGTAGAATTTTCTCCACAGTCTCCCACCCTTGATGATTACGACCAGCAATTCAAAATTATCCGCAAACCGGCGATCGCCTATAACTTCCAACAAGACCTGATATTTGCTTATTTACAAGTGGCTGGACCAAACCCCCTGGTAATTGAGCAATTCCAAGCCAGTGATTCTCGTTTACCAGTTACCGCAGAACAATATTCCCAAATTGCAGCCAAATTTGGGTTCGCTGATTCACTGGAGGCAGCAATAGCAGACGATCGGCTTTACGTTGCTGACTATGCGCTTTTGAATAGCTTGGTTAACGGTTCTTTTGTTAGCCGAGAATTAGAACAGCAAAAGTATATTGCTACTCCAGTGGCACTATTTGCTGTTCCACCTGCTGACAGTTGGTCTAGACCTTTATTTCCGGTTGCCATTAGTTATCAACGAACAGCCATTAGCACTGAATGGATTTTGTTTACGCCCCTAGATGGTGAATCTTGGATGACTGCTAAAAACATCGTCCAAATGACTGATTCTAACTATCATGAACTCATCAGTCATTTGGGGCGCACTCATTTAGTTGTGGAGCCTTTTATTGTCCCCACTAATTACCTACCCGAAGAGCATTGTTTAAGAAAACTTTTGGTACCTCATTTCGAGGGGACTGTGCTGATCAATTACGGCGCTCATGCAATATTAGTTGCGCCCGGTCGTTCGGTAGACTCTCTATTAGCCAGCAGCGTCGGTGCTGATCAAGCTATGGCGGCTAAAGCTACACAAAGTTATTTGTTTAACTTTAATGAAATTTCATTTCCCCAAACTTTAGCCAATCGGCGTGTAACTGATATTAACAAGTTACCAACCTATCCCTACCGAGATGACGGGTTACTGATTTGGAATGCTATTGAAATTTGGGTACGGGATTATTTCAGTATCTACTACAGCAACGACTCGGCAGTTGAGAATGATAGCGATTTACAAACTTGGGGATCAACATTAGCCTCTTTGCAAGGGGGACGGTTGCAAAACTTTGGTGATGATGGAAAAGGCAAATTTAACACCATAAATTGTTTAGTCAAAACAATCTCGACAGTGATTTTTACGGCGAGCGCTCAACACGCAGCGGTGAACTTTTCTCAACAAGAAATGATGTACACGCCAGCATTCCCTTTGGCTCGCTATCTTCCAGCCCCAACAAATCCCCAAGATTCTGAGAGTTTCATCAAGGGTTTGCCTTCACTCAGTCAAGCTCAAAATCAGATTAATACGCTTTATTTACTTGGCTCTGTTTATTACACCCAACTAGGTAAATATTCTCCATCAGCATTTCCAAATAATAATCAATTGCAAGCGGCTTTGAAGAAATTCCAGGACAATTTAAAAGCGGCGGAGACCACAATTAAAGAGCGAAATCGCAATGCTGACCGTTTAATGCCTTACGAGTTTTTACTACCTTCCCAAATTCCTCAAAGCATCAATATTTAGGGCTTGTTGAAAAATTATGATGGTGATGATAGGGAACAGGGAACAGGGAACAGGGAACAGTTTAGACCATCTACTACGGCCAAATTTTCTGATAGTAAGGGGAAACATATTAGCATTTTGAAACACATTGAGCCAAAAACCTTGCACCCCCTCAGCAATATTTAACCCTGGAAGCATTTACAGGTATTGATTTCAATTTTATTCAGCAAGCCCTATTTAGCAGGTAGCAAAGTGGGTAAATGCCATCGCTTTCCATCAGACTATTCATCTACTACATCCGTCTTAATATTTTGAGGTCGCATTCCTCAAAGTATTAATTTCTAATATATCGTTAACGCCCCTACTGACGGTAAAATTATATTACTCCAAAGCCAGCGGATTTGATATTACAAATTGAAGTGCGGAATGTGGGCAACAAGACAAGGAACAGATTTACCTGAAGTATTAAAAAGGGGGCTTGCGCCCCCTAAATAATTTCTAGTCCTAACCTCTAGACATATTTCTTAAATACTAGAGTTA
Source organism: Okeania sp. SIO3B5 (assembly GCF_010692555.1). Lineage (GTDB taxonomy): Bacteria > Cyanobacteriota > Cyanobacteriia > Cyanobacteriales > Microcoleaceae > Okeania. Next base: position 21,426 of record NZ_JAAHHG010000121.1, read on the forward strand.
CATTATGCCCTCCAAATCCAAATGAGTTGGATAAGGCTGCTTCTACTTTGTGAGCACGACTTACATGAGGGACATAATCTAGGTCACATTCTGGATCGGGATTATCTAGATTGATAGTCGGTGGAATTTTGTCATGGGCGATCGCCATTACTGTTGCTATAGCTTCAATACCTCCAGATCCACCTAATAAATGACCAGTCATTGACTTAGTTGAACTAATTGCTACCTTATAGGCATTTTCACCTAGTGCCTTTTTGATGGCTTTTGTCTCTGTTGGGTCATTTGCTCCTGTACTGGTCCCGTGGGCATTTATATAACTAATTTCAGCCGGAGTTAAGCCAGCATCTTTGATCGCTAACTCCATAGCTCTAGTTGCCCCTTCTCCACCAGGTACTGGGGAAGTCATGTGATAGGCATCACAGGTCATGCCATAGCCAACAATTTCTGCATATATTCTCGCCCCTCGACTGAGGGCATATTCTAATTCTTCTAGAATCAGAATACCTCCTCCTTCACCCATGACAAAGCCATCGCGATCGCGGTCAAAAGGACGACTTGCACGAGCTGGGTCATCATTACGAGTAGATAAAGCCTTGGCAGAAGCGAACCCTGCTAATCCTAAAGGAGTAACTGCAGATTCAGTCCCACCACAAATCATTGCTTGAGCAAATCCCCTTTGGATCAGACGAAAAGCATCTCCAATAGCATTAGATCCTGAAGCACAGGCAGTAACAGAACAAGAGTTTGGCCCTTTAGCTCCGGTATGAATTGCCGTTAGACCTGCTGCCATATTAGCAATCATCATTGGAATCATAAAGGGGCTACACCTAGAAGGACCACGAGTCAGATATATTTCTTGTTGATCTTCTAATACTTTTAGGCCACCTACCCCAGTACCAATCATCACCCCTACCTGTTCTGCATTCAGGTCATTAATAACAAGCTGGGCATCATCAACTGCCTGTTTGCTAGCTACCACCGCAAATTGTGCAAAACGATCCATGTGTTTTGCCTGTTTGCGGTCCATATATTCGTGAGGGTCAAAGCCTTTCACCTCTCCAGCAATACGACATTTGTGTTTTGAAGCATCGAATCTGGTTATTGGGCCTATACCATTTTTACCACTTAATAACCCGTTCCAATAGTCAGATAAGGTGTTGCCGATAGGTGTTATAGCACCCATTCCTGTGACAACTACCCGTTTCAACTCAGAATTTGTCATAATTTTCGTTTTCAGAAGTTCCACACCCAGAAGGCAGAAACTTTGGGTCTTGGGAATTATGTTATGCTTTGGCTGTTAGTTGATTTTCAATATAGTCCACAGCAGCTTGAACAGTAGAAATTTTTTCTGCTTCTTCATCTGGAATCTCGATTTCAAATTCTTCTTCCAATGCCATAACTAACTCTACGGTATCTAGAGAATCAGCTCCTAGATCGCTGGCAAAATTAGATTCTGGTTTTACTTCTTCTTTCTTTTTTTCTAGCTGGTCAGCCACAATTGTTTGTACTTTGTCCAGAATTTCATCTTGGCCCATAAAATTTTCTCCTTTTTAGTTTTGGATATTGCGTCTATCATCTTATCTGAAAACTGAGATTGCTCTATTACGGCACACAGGCAAATGAGTTTTTTGACATCCTCTCCGGCGGTCAGGCGCGGAGACTCCTACCGAGCCATAGCTCCTCGGCGGGTTGACGTTTTGCGCTTCGCAAAGCTCCGCTAACACTGGCTGCTGCTACCTTTACGGTAGTCTTAAGCTTGCCTCCGCGTCCGTTTAGTGTCTCGGACTGCCCACCCGCGACTAATATATTTATGGCTGCATTCTCGTATCTATCGTGTTTTGCACCACAGTTTAAACACTCCCATTCTCGCACCTGAAGGTCTAACTTTCCACCTTTAAACCCACAATTTGAGCAAATTTGGGATGTTGGCTCAAGGGCGACTAATTACTCTAAAATCACGACCATATTTTTCTGCTTTTCCCTCTAAAAATGTTCTGAAGGTTCTCCAGCCTAAATCTGATATTGCTCTAGATAATTTACGGTCTCTTGGTGCGCGTTCCGCAAGCGAGCTGGCGTCGTCGCGGGGTCGCACCGCTTTTTCACCATACCAGAAACGTTGTTATACTTCTAAAACAACTGTTTGGTTTTCACGAATTATTTTAGTAGATAATTTATGTAGAAAATCTGTTAAGCGTATCTCTCAGTTTGGCATGGAACTTAGCAACTCTAACCCTGGCTTTTTCATACCTTTTAGAGCCTTTAGTTTTATGAGATAATGACAAACTTTACCTTTCTTAATTTCTTAATTCGTTTCTTCAGTGGCTTAGGAGCATCAA
>NZ_JAAHHG010000122.1 GCF_010692555.1 Okeania sp. SIO3B5
TAGTGTTCCATCAGTTTCAGCCTCAAAGACATGGGGTATTCATCTAAAAATGATGATTTAATCACAGATATACCAGCAATGGATATCAGAGCAGCTTGTATGCACTTAATTTATGCTGCCCATGCAACAGTTATCGATCAACCTTGGGAGCAAGAATTTGCGATCGATGACCAACAAATTGAAAGATACTTAGGGTTAGAAAAACGCAAAGACTTATCGAAAGCAACTAAACTGAGCTTAATTAAAAACCTTGCTCAACAACCTTGTAACATTACTACTACTATTGATTGGCCTCAGCAGGGCAGAATTAATGCGTTCTCATTACCAGAAAGTCCATTGTGGCATATCTTAGAAATTCAACATCACTTTTCTGAAGATTCTACAGGATGTAAACATCTTGTTGGTCTTACCTTTAGGGTTAAAGCTGGTCTTTGGGCTAAGTATTTCCTCAATAAAGAAGATTGCAAGCAGGGCAAAGCATTTTATCAATATGGCATTTTGCCCCAGTCTATATTAACTACAGTAATGAGTATTTGGCAGCAACATGAAGGTACTGCTCGAATGCTGCTATGGTTATTATTCAAAACCAAAATGGGTAGGGAACAACGGTTGACTGTACCTACTCTAATGCGAGTAGCTTATGGCGAACAAAAAGTGATACGAGCATCTTCTTCTCGGGATGAGCGAAAACGACTAATTAAAACTTTTGAAAGCGATCTGGAAGTTCTCAATCATTATGGACTTAAACCCGAATTTGACCCCGAAACTTACCCCCAAGAAATTCAGCCAATGTGGGCAAAGTTAGCTGCCTTGCCTGATGATGGTGAAGAAGCTTTAGATTTCTGGATTGATGATGGTAGTAAAAATACAAGATTAACAGATAACGGCCCCAGAGGTAAGTGGAATATGTTGTTAAACGCTCGTATCCTCTGGTTTAAATTGCCTGAAGAATGGGATAAACACTTAGCAGATTTTGAAAAACAAAAGTTACGCTATTCTAATAAACGCAAAAGAACGAAAAAGCTGGCTGCGATCTGTGGGGAACAGATTATGACTGCTAGAAAAAGTCAGCAGTTAAGTCAGAGACAGTTGGCAACTATGCTCGGAAAAAGTCAAAGTTGGATTAGAGATATTGAGAGTGGACGCTTTCAAGTCAAAGGTGAAGACCAAATGCTATTACAGAATGTTTTAGGTTTGGGAGGATAGTGTTTAATTGAACGCTATTACTGAATTAAATAGGGGACAATTTGTATTGTTAAATTCTGATGTGCATTTGCGAAGGAATGGATGGTGTTATTGTCCCCAAATGGTTTGATTTCACAACCTTATATTTATACCATTTCCACCTATTAGAATTGCAAACACTTACCTCCCCTGAATTTTTTATCTCTCCTTTTCAAAATTAATCCCGGTAGCTCATCTCTTTTCAACTTTTATAAGTTCATTTTCATCAAGTTCAACTAATAAAGTTTGATTTGCCAGCAAAGTTGTGTCAGGAAAGTTTTGGAATATCCAGCTATTTAGTGGCTTCTCTACAAGAGTTTCTAATAAAGATTTAATTCGCCTACCACCAAGCATTAAGTTCCTTTTTTCCTTCATTCGAGTTGATAAAACTTCTAAAATAGAGGGTTGAAATTCAATTGTGAGTTTATATTTTTCTTTCGTTATTTCAATATATTGCTGTAGAAATTTCTTACCAATTGCAGTAACAAATTCAGAGCGAAGTAAATCAAAGACAACAATATTATCTCCGAGTCTTCCCAGTAATTCTGTTCTGCCTATATAATTACTAAAATACCATCGAACTTCAGTATCAAAATGACTTTCTATCTCTGAGTAATCAGGAATATTACCTTCACTAACTGACTCCATAATACCACTACGAATTGTTTCTCCTGTGTGATTATTAGTTAAATCTGATGCTCCTATATTGCTGGTAAAAATAATGACAGTTTGATTAAAGTACACAGTTTGACCTTTCCCATCCGTAAGTCTGCCATCACTTAGTATTTGTAAGAACTTATCCATAACTTTTGGTGTGGCCTTCTCTATTTCATCAAAAAGAAGAATGCTGTATGGTTGCTCTAGAACGCGATTAGTTAGTTGTCCTCCAGCTTCAAATCCGACAAACCCAGGAGGCGCACCAGTTAGCTTTTCTGCCGCGTGTTCTTGCGCATACTCACTCATATCAAAACGAATTAAACTCCTCTCATCTCCGAATAAAAGTCTTGCTAATGCCTTCGCTAGTTCAGTTTTACCCACACCAGTAGGTCCAACAAAGAAGAAGATTCCCTTTGGTTGTGTCCCCAGTTGACCGCCACTTAGACTCAAACCTATTCTGGCACTAGAAAGCATTGATGTTACAGCCTCAACAGCTCGTGGTTGACCAATTACAGACCGAGATAACTCTTCTCTAGCAGATGCAATTCTTTCTGGTTTAATTTGTTCCCAGGGATCGTCCCGTCTCCCAAATTTGTAAAAGTCTACAATTTTTCTGACTTGCTTTTCTTTTAAGGGAATTTTTTCACGCAATGAAGTAGTTCGCAAAGCTTCTAAATCCACTGTATGAAATCCTTCCGTAAGTTCAGCAAGTTCTTCTGCTAATATCTCTAACTGAGATGATGCGTTGGGATGAGGACGCTGAATACTGATTTTGTCACCCTCGTAAAAACCACTAAAATTTTCACGAGGACGTATGGATCTTAAAGCAAACTGACGACGTTCGTCTTTGTTGAGAGGGGATACTTGAACTAATTCAACTAGAGGATTATCTTGATAAACCCATTGAGGGACTCTCCCTAGATCGCTTGCTACTAAAATTAGAGTATTTCTAAGACCAGCTAACTTCCCTTCTGTCAGAATCGCAGCTTCAAAAGTACAATTTTTAAGAAGCATGAGCAGATTTCGTTCTTCAGCACTGTACTGACTTGAATCGGAGGTTAACATATCGACAGTATCGACAACTGCTGCTACTGAAGTAGTATCTTGAGATAATGCCATTCTCAAATTTCCAAAAGCTACTTCAGGTAAAATCCTAATGTTTGATGTTTGCCGTACATTAACTCCCGGATTAGAACGGGGTGGAGGAGTCATAGGATTAGCGGAAGTAGCTGGCGGACTCGGAGTTTGATTTTCGTTGGTGGTAGCTCCGTTAGGATGAGAATGATGCTCAATTGTTTGCTCTTGTACGAGAGCGTTAAACTTTTCCCTCATAGAATTAGAGAGGTAGCTAAACCCGCTTATTTGGTTGTAACGAACAATCAAATCAAAACCTTGCTCCTGTAAAAAAGTATCTATAATCTTATAAGTTGTTTGTCGCTCATCTCTCCACATAAACTCATCGTGAATATTTCCATACAAGATAATATGTTTGCGATAGTGAATTTGTTTCTCAAATTCCGTGAGCCATCGAAAATGTACTTTATTACTCATTTGCTCTTACCTTTTTCCCCTTGTGCGCGTAATTTTTCTGCTTTGTTGGCAATCCGGTTTGGTTCTTTACCCTGCCAAGTCACTTCACCCATTTGAACTCCAAACTCGTTTTGTAAGGCAGTGTGCATTTCTGTCAATACTTGCTCTGCTTCATCACAAATTGCTGTAGGAGTACCATCAGCAACTGAAGCTACAGTTGCTTTTTCATAACCATCGACATCATACCAAACTTGTCCTTCTATGGGAACACTGACATTAATTGCTCTCCCAGCAGCAGCAGCTCTGAAAATTTTTGCTGTCGCCGGATGTCCGGTGTGTTCGTCATCTACTGAAAGAATACTGAATCCCATTTCTTGGAGAGTTGTGACAATAGACTGAGTAATGTAATCCCGTTTGTCCGCTTTGAGTTGAGCGGTATTTGCTTCTTCAATAATCTGTTTTTCTTTTTCTTTGAGTTTGGCTAAGATTTGAGCAGGTAGATCAAATTCTTCAGATGTTAAAGCTTGATTAGCACGTTGAAGTTCTCCTTCCAATTCTGCAATAGAATGAGAATGCCATCGCATTACTACTGGGTCTGCTTTTAACCCAGTTACGACTTCCTGAATTTGCCCGACAACTTTTTCTGCTTCAGCTTTACGTTTTTCCCATTCGGCGCGACGTTGAGCAACTTTTTCCGAATGTTGTTTGACGGTTTTAGTTGCATTTTCCAGAGGAGTTGTCACCTTCTGTGGGTTTCCTGTCGCTAATGCGGAACGAACAGTTTCAAGTGCTTGCTTGACAGCATTTTGCCCCGAACTATCGAATTTGCTAGCGTCACTTTCGGGAATACGTCCTACTTCTCTTTCTAACTCTTCCAACTCAAACTGCAGACGCTCTATTTCTTCCTTGCGTTTTTTCTCCTCATCATCTCGACGCTTACGAATTACTGCTTTTTCACAGTCTTGCAAAATCTGATTTAGTTCAGCGATCGCTTTTTGCAATTGAGATTCGTCTTGACTCCGATCAATAATATTGGTTTGACTCTGACAGCGTTGTTGTAAAGCTGATGTATCTTGAGCATACATGGCAGACTGCTGTTGCTGAATTTTTGTTGCTACTGACTGCTGTTCCTGAGTTGCTCTCCCTCTGAGGTTCTCTACACGGCGACGGCGTTCTCTTTCTGCTGCTTCTGCTCTCAGTCTAGCTTCTTCTGCTGCTTTCCGGCGACGTTCTGCTTCTAGGCGTTCCTGTTGTTGGCGTCGTAACTCTGCTGATGAATATTTAGGACTACCACTCATAAGTTTTTTGGATTTATTTGGGGTTGACAATAACTGACTTTTGTAACATACGAGATTCAAATTCTTGACGAAAATTGGGTTGAGTGGGGACTCCTGAAAAACCTATTTCCGCAGATTCTTTGACAAAAAATTCTAAACCTACTGAGCGATCGCTTTGTTTTTGTAAGTAGTCTTGATAGCGATCGCTTAAGGCTAAAATTCTCTGATTGCTAGAACCTCTCCACAAGAGGTCTTTGTGTAGCTTTTCTATATAGACTCCATCCACTAAAATGTCGATTTGATTCAGGAGTGCCTTTTGTGATTCGGTTCCCTGGTTTTCTATTTTTTCTAAACGAAAACCTGTGTAACACATCACACCAAGGTCTTGTTGGTTTTTAATTGCCTCTATTACTGCTGATAATGCTTCTGCTTGCAACATTGGTTCTCCTCCAGAAAAGGTGACTCCTTCTATTTCTGGTTGACTGAGTATCCAATTAGCAAGTTCAGAAATTTCGATGGTTTCTCCTCCGTTTTCATCCCAGGATTCCGGTACAATACAGCTTTGACAGGCAAACTGACAACCTTGTACCCAGATTACTGCTCGTTGGTAAGGGCCAAGGACATTTATAGGGGAGCGGCGATCGAATATCTGTAGTTTTTTTTTATTCATTTGAATTTCCCTCTTGATTTGGTGGGAAGGGCGACGAGTTGGGAGGTTCTCCATCGATGTAAACTGCGGGAACCCACCATTGTTGGCCAGAAACTTTGTACCATCTGCGATCGGACTTGTCTAAACCTATCATCTCATCACTCTCAGTCCAAGCATCAAAATTTAGTTCTGTGTTTTGGTCAAAACTGGAACCTTGAAAATACTTTGGATCTTTACTAGGTTCAGTACGACACTTAACTCCTTGAAATACGCTTACTGTGCCTTTGAAAATAGCAGGATAAATACCTTCAGAGAATTTGTTTGAAGCTGTTTCTGTGTTAGAGATATTTACTTCAGATTCACCAGAAGCAAAATTTGAGGTACTGGAGACATTTGAAGTAGGTGGTATTTCCATTTCACCAGAAGCAGTTGTTGTATTAGTTTCACCAGAAATAGGTGGTGTTTCAGGGATGGTGACAACATCCGCTTTGACAAGAACAGTTCCTGGAATACGATAACCTGCACAAATAGTGAGTTTAACCTTGCCTTCAGGTTCATCTCGTGTATCATGTAAGTTTTCGTCAAATTTATCTTCTACTTCAGGCGCGTAAAACTCACCTGAAGGACTATCATTGACAATTTCTTGGACAAGCTTTAAACCAGCTTCTACAAAGTTTTTGATTTCTTGCAATACATCTTGAGAAAGATCAAAACCTCTGATTTTCTGCAAGTCTTCTTGAATTTTATTGGTAGTTGCTTCAACATTGTTTGTTAATGATTCATTAGAACCATCAACTCCTTTAGATTTAAGTAAGACAGTTTCAATCTTTTGCTCAATTACCTGTAATATCCCTTGAGGAGGATTTAACCCTTCAATTGATATAATTTGATTTACAATCAATCTAGCATTATCTTTAACTTCAGACTTATCCCCGGCAAAGAACGACATACCATCAATAAATACACGCTGAGACAGAACAGACCTGATTTCAGAGAATTCCTCCGATCTCTGATTGAGAGCAGAGTCTTGCTTTTTCCAGCATTCCAGCACTTTATTACTCGCCTCGCGGAATAACCCCCTTTTGAGGTTCTCGAAATCATTTTTTAGCTTATCTGAACGAGATCCTCCACCAGCAATACCAGACTTTTCTGTTTGTCCGTGTAGTCTTGCCATTGCCATACTTAGCTTTTTTTGAGTTTCTTTAAGCTCTTCTTCAAAGGAGGATTTTTGCGCTTCTATACCACTCTTAAATTTTTTGAGCTTCTCAATTTCTTGACGGAGATTGCTATTTTCTTGATGGAGATGGCCATTTTGTTGATTGAGATAGCTATTTTGTTGATTAATATAAGGAATATTGTTAACTTGCCTTTCTAAAGCGTTGTATCTTTGAGCCAAATTATTCCTGTCATCTACTAACTTTTTATATTCTTGCTTGTGTTTCCTAGCTTCTTCCTGGAGTGATTCTTCTCTCATATCTAATACTTCACTACGGTCTTTTTCATTCTTCAATTGTTTTTCCAGGTCGTTAATTAATTTTTCTTTAGACTTGACATCCTTTTTAGCTTCTTTTAGCTGATTATTGAGATCGTCTTTCTCCTTGCGTAACTTAGTTTCACTTAAATCAGAAACATTCTTTTGTAAGTCCCTCTGAACTGATTCTAAATTAGTACATCTTTCTAGAGTTTCCTTTAACTTTACCCTCAATGTCTCTTCATCCAAGTTTTCATACTCTTGGTAGTTTAAACTCAAAGGTTCAAGAAGACTGACTAATCCTCCAAAAAGCTTTCCAAAATCTTGATTGTAAAGAGAAATAATTTGATCTAAGGCTTCTTCACTTTCTGAATTAAACTCTAAGTTAGCAACTTCATCTTCGTTTATAACTCTGCGATAGACTTTAACAACTTTCACTTTATATAACATATGTTGTAAACCTCCAAATCCATACAATTAATAGTTACAAGCAAACCTAAAATTGCACCTTTCACGATTCCCACTAATAGGATCGATCGCATAAGCTACAACTTCAGAAAGACCGAACTGCATTTCCACCTCTATATACTTCTTTGTATTCTCCTTTGCTTCAAAGGGGAGACGTATTTCAACACTAGCAATCTCGCTCACCCCTTCCTCATCGGTGTAACGAACTTTTGGATTAGAAGTTGACAAGAAAGTTGTTTCTATTTCGGTTTGATTCGGAATAATCTGATATTTTCTCTTGACTATGGCATCAGTAGGAACTCGATCGCCAGCAGCAACAAAAATATCAAACCTGCCATCGCAATAATCACGATCCTCTTCTTGTTGGTAAACCCGACTCAACAGTTCCTTTGGTATTCGTTTTTCCTCTGGATCTATACCATTCTGGAATGGAGCAGCACAACCTTTACCGTATGTCAACCTAGAGCGTCGAGCAATAATTACACCAGGGTTAACCCCAAAGGAGGCAGCACCTAACAGAACAGCGGCACCTGGGCGATCGGGTATAACAATCTTCTCAACTTTGCCTTTAAACTCCTCTCGAATACGTTTTTTGAGCAAAGGAGATTCTGCAAAACCACCCACTAAAAAGAGAATGTCACATTTACGTTGAAGAGCTGTAAATTGCTCCCTAATCCTCGCAATAAGCTCATCGACTATGGGCTTAAAAATAGCCTCCATATCTTTATTTGTCAGCCGTATCACCGTATCATCCCCACCTTGAGCGTTAGCTAACTGTTCCAGTATCTGAGGATATTTATCCTTGAGAATTTTTTCCAGTTTTCTAGGCAACTCAATAGAAGTTCTCCAATTAGAATCTGCATCATAACCACACTTAATAGATTCCCAAGTTTCGCCCATAAGCTTCGCATATTCAACAGGCCATTCTGATTGAAATTCGTTCATTGCTTCAGCAGAAAGCTTGCGATCAAGAAATTCCCTGAAACTTTGATCTACATACTTAGAGCCATGCAGACCTCCACCGGGAGGTATCAACTCATCTAAACCCCTATCTTTAACAACTTCATGGACAGTAATATCAACAGTACCTCCTCCAGCATCAACAATCATAATTGTTTTGCCTCCGACTAGAGGAGCTGACTCATTCCGTCCTAACATCACTTGTTGACAATGAACTGCAGCCGCCTCTGGCTCTAAAACCAAAAGCAATCTTTCTGCTTCCTCAGTCCCTTCTCCAATTAACCCTGCCTCCTGAGCAGCACGGCGCATAATCTGTTTGCTCTCATCTGTCCAAACTGCAGGTACAGTTAAACACCATCGAATCTCACTTTCATCCAATAACCCTTCACCACCAAGTCCCTCTGCAATATCTTCGAGGGCAGTCTCCTTAACAAGCTTGAGAAATTCAGCAATTAAATTAAGAATCGAGAATTTCTTACCTTCCCTCATTATGTAGGGACCATCATCATCTCGATCCTTTCCTTCATGTAACAGCGTTTTAAAATTGTCAATAAAAATGTAATCTTTTTCTTCTTGTGTCTCCCTCAGTTGTGTAAATCTTTTCTTGGCATTATGTCCCCATGCTTCTACTATGCCATCAGGATTGAAAAGAATCTCAGTCAGTGTTTTCGGGTAAAACTCATTTGTGTGTGGCCATTTATTCCGGAAACTAGGCTCTTTTGCGTCCTTGTCCTCCATAAATATGTAAGCGTAGCCAGATCGAGCAGTGCCAAAATCTATGGCGATCGCTATCCGATAATTTCTATCTCTGAAGACATTAACCATTTAATTCTCCCTTAAATAATGGAGCTATACTAAGTTTTTTGGCCATGTTTTCCATAGCCTTATAAGCCTACGCACTTTATTTAGTACGGTAGGCTTCCTGTTTCTTCTCTTCCTTATACCTTCTTCTTTTACTCTGCTTATTCCTGACTTCTGAGTCTTCAATCCTAAAATTTATTTATAATTGTTCAACCAAAGGTCGTGGTGCATTGTAATGGTCGTGGATTGTCCAGTAATGTTTGTTACGAGGCATGGCAGTGGGAGCATCTTCCTCCCGTGTTAGGCATTGTTTGTTCCTATTTTCCATTACTATGCAGGACTACCAAACTTATTTATAACTGTTCAACCGGACACAATACTATACCTACTTCAGGCTACTATAATAGGACTTACGCAAAAACCGGGTTTATCGACGAAATTTCGTGGTTTGAAAAACAATAATCACGGCAATAAACCTGGTTTCTTGTTTGGGTGCGTCAGTCTTGTATAATTGAAAGTTATATTAATCCTGATTTATAAATTGAATGAAAACTATAATTTTTAGTCAAATTATAAAATTTTTTTGTTTCCATTAACTATGAAAAAGCATGAATAAACCATCAATATCAACAGGCTTAATTGCCGGACTAGCAGCTACTCTATTTTTCAGTATTAGCTTGAGTCTCCTAGAATATACAATCAAATCAAGTATTGTATTTAGCATAATAGGAGGAATTTCTGCTGGGTTATTAGGGTATTGGTCACAAATAGAATCAAGACCAGAAATTCCAGAAACAACCAATGCTGAACCTGTAGATTCTCCAAAAGAATCAAAACCACCTAAACCACCTAAAGCATGGCCAAAAATCCCTAGAGAACGTAGTGGTATTTCTATCTTAAGTTGGTTTTTTAGGTCAAGTCAAGTTTCTTCAAGAAAATATCAAAAAACTCGAAAAAAATACTAATTTATGACTTCTAATGTTTTTGTTTTTTTCTAAATTACTCCCTTTATTTATCTATCCTTTGGGATTATCTTGCCTGCTAATGCTGATAGCTTTTATTTTATTGTGGTGGTATCCTAAATGGTCAGCATTAGTGATTTTTCTGGCATTTACAGTAACATTTACGTTTAGTAATTCGTGGGTTTCTCAAGGATTAATTAAATCTTTAGAATGGCAAAATTTACCACCAAAAGAATTACCATCGGCAGAAGCCATTGTAGTTTTAGGTGGTGGAATTAAACCTGCCAATTCACCCCGGCCTTGGGTAGATTTTAGTGAAGCAGGCGATCGCATTTTACATGGAATAAGATTATATCAGCAGGGTAAAGCACCTTTAATTATATTAAGTGGGGGTAGAGTTGACTGGAAAGATGGAGGGAACCCAGAGTCTGGAGATATGGCAGAAATTGCTGAAACTATGGGAGTACCAAAAACAGCAATTTTACAAGATACTGATTCTTTAAATACTTATCAAAATGCTGTTAATGTTAAACAAATTTTAGAGAAAAATGAAATTAAAGGCAATGTTTTGTTAGTCACTTCAGCACTGCATACTCCACGTTCTATATTGGTATTCAAAAAACAGAAAATATCAGTAATTCCGGCACCAACAGATTTTTTAGTTACCGAAAGAGACTTACAAGAAATACAAGATAGTTGGCAAGGTTTTCTGTTAAATAGTATTCCTGATGCTGCAAATTTACAAAATTCTACTAAAGCTTTAAAAGAATATATAGGTATAATAGTATATGGTCTGCGAGGCTGGTTATAGCGCTACGCGCAAGTCAGAAGTCAGAAGTCAGAAGTCAGAAGTTAGAAGTAATCCCTGACTAAGTTTGAGCATTTATAAATGTCCTAACCTATTTGTGTAGTGCTATATAATATTTTTTTTAGTAGTCAGTAGTGAGGATAGAACAAATTTAGGAAATTGAGTAATACAAACTCCATCAAGGGGTTTCATCTTTGTATAAACTTCTGTATCTGAATTGAGCAACAAAACATAAAATTTTCCAACTTTTTTTATTCCTTCTTCCTTTGTGTAAACTTAATAAATAGGAATTACTTTTAATGCCTCCAGAATTAAGAAGCATCTTTCCAGAAGCAAATTCACCTGCTACAGAAATCTTTCAAATTTATCAAACTACTCAGGAATTTTATCAAGAAGTTAAATATAGAGAAGATTTTCAAAATTATTGTCAGTGGTATTATGAGATAGCTGAACAACAGATACATCAAGCCCGGCAATTCCCGGCCAAAGCTGGGAAAACCGTTCATAGCAACGTGACGGCAGAACCATCGACGCAGGCGGTATCTCGCAATGCTTTGAGAAAAATTCCCAAAGCGCCATTCCAATCTCTCGGCATTGAATGACCGCAATGGGGACATTTAAAATGCTTTGAGCCTCCTAAGTTTTGATGAACATGACCGCCCGATCGTACAAGTTTTGGAAGTATATTCCTCAGTTACATCTATTACGGTTGCCCCTCGTTTTAAAGCCTGAAACTTCAGAGTTTGTTTGAAACGGTAATGTGCCCAATTTAACATTTGGCGAACTGACGCGCGAGTTAAGTTTGCGTTTTTTCTTTCCTGATTTGGCAACCATTTGGGATGACTCAAAAGTAGGGAGAAAGATGACGCGATACTCAGTAGTTAACCATTTTGCTACTTTTTTATGGACTTCATCTATGAGATTTCTTATCCTAATAAATAAGCTGTTAATTTTATGCATGAAGTCGCTGTCTTTTATACTTATTTTGGCGACCTTTTAACACAGTTTTGTTGGATATTAGTCGATCGATATGCTGTGCTAATCGAAATATTCTGGTAATGTCTCCCTTGCCTATATCAATAAACTTTTCTCCATCAAATCCCGTTAAAAAGCTACGTTTCATGTCGCGCAGCGAAACACCAGGGTCTAAAGCTATGATGGATTGACTCTGAGAGTAATCTTGTTTAAACTCTTTTGGAAATACAGCAAACCAGCGTTTTTTGTCATAAACCAACTGAGTTTCTGCATCCCAAGATTGTTCTCTCACACAAGTCTTGTATGTCCCATCTTTTTGTTTTTGTTGATATTCTACATTAGTAGTAGGAATTACTTCTGATGCAAGGATATTTAATCCTTTTGTTACTGATGGCAACCAAGTACCTTTTTTAAAGTCTTCTACTCTAAATTTAATTGATTGTATTCGGTCTCTAATCGAACGAAATTTTCCGCAACTAGGCTGTTTAGTTCCACTTTTACGGCTAGTTTTAAATGCAGCATTAGCATCATAAATTGCGTTGACTTTAAGATGATATGGTGATTCTTTTATCCAATCTGGTAAACTTTCACTGTTTAAGATAACTTTGCGCAAATCGTATTTAGAAATCAACCCGTGTTTACGTTGATAAGCTATGGCTTGATTAAAACAATACCTACTTGCTGCTAGCCACTTTTTCCAAATTTGATGGAGATGTTTTTCTGGGTAAACTCTGATTCTTTGGGATTTGAGATGAATACTTTTGGAGTCTATACAATCTGGCCCTGAAACAGTGGAGGATGGAAAGGATGTCTTCAACCATTTCTGGTTTGGGAGATTCTTCAACTCTGCTGTGAACCAGGATTTGGCCAGAGTGTAGGGTGCACAACCATTGGAGCAAATCGAAGCCAAATCAAAGGAACCTATCTTTGTATGTGACCACAATAGATTGGACATTTCCTGACATGACTCGTTCCAATATGGTAAGCATTTTTTTTCGTTATTTATTGAGTCTGACTCCGGTTTCTTTGACAAGCTCTCTTTGAGGGTATTGGGATTGGAGATATTCACATTGACACATGCATATCTTTTCCCCTGGCATGACATAATTTTTTACCATTTCCTTTTGTTGATGTTTTCATCTTCTACCATTGCACTTATGAGAGGAAATTGCCAGGGTTTCTAAAATAAGCGTCAATGCACCAAAAAGAACTACAAAAAATGCAGAGTGATATTAATATTTTTGGTTTTTTCTTGAAATTAATTCACCCTAAAATCAAAAAATAGGAAAATAAATGAGGACAATGCCTCTTGAAGAAGGCAGAAGGGAAAATTGCATGGGGATAGTCTTCGACACACCACTTCGTGTCTATAACCCCAAACAATTTTAAGCACCGTTTAGACGGTGGGGTATTAAAGCAGTCACAGAAAAGATCAATCCTATAATATTAACCTTAAGTTATTCTATAAGTTCTAATTCCTCTTCTTTAAGATGAACTTTAAGTTTTGCTGTAAACTTGACAAGAATTGGTAGATTAGCACTCACTGGTCTACCCTTCCATTCATTGACAATAGCAACCACTTCCCCTTCCTGATTTTTCAGATCGAATGGTTCTCCTCTATTTTCAGGATGAATATAAACAATAACAGAGGTATTAACGCGAACATGATCGCCTACTTTCATATACTAAAACCTTGTACTATCATCTCCTAGAAATTCAACTAATGTAGCTCTAATACGAAATTACACTAGCTTTAAGAATTTTCCTATTCTTCCATAAAACCAACCTTAAAGTCACGTCATTTCAGTTATCAGTTATCAGTACCTCATGGAATAGGGAGGCAAGAAAATACTGAAGTTGATTTTTTTTCATCTATAAAGTCCAAAATTAGAAATTAAGAATCAGGAGAAACAGGAGTTTCTGAAGGATCAGGTATCATTGGACTTTCCCAAGATTCAGGAGGATCATTAGGACTTTGGCTAAAATTTTCCCAATTCCGCCACACCGCTACAACTGCCCCTACAAATAATATCAACAATAAACCAACCATAAACATCCAGGGCCTTAACCCTGAAGAATTTGGCATAGCCTCCGCCTCAGAATCAGGGCCAGAGTCAAGGTCAACTTCAGGTTTCAGCTCCGAAACTTCATCATCACTATAAAGAAGTGCTTTAGAAGCTTCAGATAATTCTGGCATTACTTCCTGTTCCAAAGGTGTTGCTGTAGGATTATTCAATAAAACCAACTGCTCTGGAGAAATGCGATAGTGGGCAAGCACCACCGAAGTATTATCGTGACCATTTTTCTGATTCGCCAAGTTAATCAGATACTCAACCGCCTGCTTGAGAGAAAATTCACCTCGAAAAATCTTGGAAGTATAATCATTCCAAGACTTCTCAACCCAATCATTATCACTCAGGCCATCCGAGCATAATAACAATAGACCCTCTTCTTCAATCAAAAATCTTTGAATAGTGGGACGAATAAACTCTCCATCCCTAGTACCAAGAGCCTGAGTCAGGGCACCCGCATCACGACGTTCTAATGCTTGCCAATACAGACAATGACCAAGACGCGTCTCCCTAGAAGCCACATCATCATCCACAGTCAACAATTGACAAGCATTTTGAGTTAGCCAATAGGCACGACTATCTCCCAAATTGGCTATGTACAACTCATGGGCATTATTCGGATTTGATTCTGGAGAAGACTTCACTTGTTGGGGCAACTGTAGGGCCATAACTAATGTTGTGCCCATACGTTGTCGGGACTCTCTTCCTTGTTCATTATTCTCAGTGGCAATCATGTTATTAACTACCCGAATAATTTCCTCAAGTTGTTTCTTTACCAAATCTGGTGATGTTAAATCCTGTTGTTGGGCGACTTCTGTCAATAAATTTTGCACTAATCTTTTAATGGACTGTACTGCTAGTTGACTAGCTACTTCTCCGCCATCATGGCCACCTACCCCATCACAAATCATTGCTAAATGGGGCACTAACTGCTTGCTTGCTAAATCTTGTTCCGTTGGATAACAACAATCCTCATTATGGAGACGCACAGGCCCAGTATCCGTAGCTCCTACTATTTCCGCACTTAATGGTAGTTGGGCCGCCTGTTCCAATAGGAGTTGGTTCAATTTAGGGGCGATCGCGTCGAGAGATTCCCCAATATCCCCAATCATCTGACAAATTTCTTGTAATGGCTGTTGGATATGAGCATGAGCAGTAGAAATCAAATTAGACCAAAAAATCCTTAAATCTCTATGTTTAGTGTTACGGTTTTGTAAGTCCAACCCTAATAGTCGTAACCGCCAACCTTCGACTCTTAAATTATTTGTCAACAGACTGAAAGCCACACGCTCTTTTGATAAAGGTTTCCATAACTGCATCATTTGCCATAACCAGTAAACTTGGCGTACAGGAGTTGCTGTAGGCCAAGCATCTACAAACGCAGGACATAACTGACCTTGAGAGTCTAGAGGAACGTTGTCTAACAACAAAATATCTGTAGGATAAGTTTCTTCTCCATATGGATAGAAACCATGTACCTCTGGTGTATGGAGCCTATAGGGATATAAATGTAAATATGGGGTTATATTCTCTGGTAACTCCTCATATATAAAAGGAAGTTTCGCAGGTTTAGTATCCAACCATACTTGTGGAGCTACAACATAGTAGCGATCGCCCAGAAACTCCGCAACAGGAATCTCAACTCCGGCATCAACAGCCCATAAATAGCGATAGATTAATTTAGTTTGGCAAGCTTCGCACTCTTGGCGACCCCAGGAATTGGCCGGATGAGGACAGTTAATATTTGGGCAATAAATTATTGGGGTAGAAGACATTTGATTAAGTTAATAATTAAAAATCAAAATTTAAAAGTTAAAAATTATACGAGAAATATTAATTTGAGAATTTATATTAAGGAATTGTTTTTTTCGGTGTTGATAAATAATTTAGGAGAGTTCCAAACTGACTATCTTTAGTGTCAAGACGCAAAGATATGTTGAGATAGAAGTCATCTTCATAAATTTCGGAATAAACTAATTATATACTTGACTATTTGTCAAGGAATAATTTTAGTGAAAAATCACTTATAAATTTAACTAGCTATCAGCTATCAGCATTTTCCGTACCGGAATGTTCCGCAAACAGCTATCAACTTTTTGACCTTGGGTTTAAATCCTTTCCTCAACGTAAAAAAAGTCCTAATGCTGAGTGCTGAGTACTATTTAACCTCACCGAAAAATTTGGGTAGTTACGCTTCCTCTTTTAATCAGATTGTGGCTTTAAAGGTGGGAAGCTAGACCTGAAGGTGCGAGAATGGGAGTGTCTCAACTGTGGTGCAAAACATGTTCTTAGACGAGAATGCAGCGATAAATATATTAGTCGCGGGCGGGCAGTCCGAGACATTAAACGGACGCGGAGGCAAGCGTAACCCACCCCCATCCCCTCCCGGGAGGGGAGCAAGAGGGGTGGGTGCAGCAGCCTGTGAAACGTCAACCCACCGAGGAGCTTCGGCTCGGTAGGAATCTCCGCGCCTTTAGGCCGGAGAGGATGTCAACATTCCCATTTATCAAAATAATTGGGTCGCGCAACCCCGCCTTTTAAGGCGAAATATTTTTGGAGCGGGGCTCAAATCCCCTAGTTCCCCTCCTGGGAGGGGTTAGGGGTGGGTTACTTCTGACTTCTGACTTCTGACTTCGTTAACCATGTTATTAAATCCAACGATATTTTGGTTACTGGCTGGGGCAATTCTTTGTTTTTTAGAACTCCTCGTACCCACAGCCTTTGTTGAATTTATGATGGGACTGAGTGCCTTTGTTGTGGCAGGAGTGTCCCTCTTAATTCCTAGTATTAGCGTACAAGTGGCCTTGTGGATGATTTTTTCTGTAGCTTCTATTTTTGCCTTCCGTCGTCTGCTGCCCAATCATACAGTGGCTACTATTGCAGATGCTCAAGAGGCAGAAACTTTAACAGAAATATTACCAGGTCAGCCTGGTCGAGTAATTTATGAAGGTAATTCTTGGCGGGCAAAATGTGACGATGAAAGTAGCGCGATCGCTGCCCACGAAAAAGTTATTGTCGTTAGGCGTGAAGGTAATACTCTATTTGTATTGCCAGAAAATTTATTAAATTCTTCAGTTTATCTCCCTAACCAAAGTCAATTGAAATAACAACTAATTAGATAATTTAGGAGATTAAAAATGGAACAGTTTTTTTTGTTAGTCTTTTTAGCTTTAGGTGGTTCAGGTTTAGCCGGAAGTGTCAAAGTTATTAATCAAGGAAATGAAGCTTTAGTAGAAACTTTAGGTAAATATAATGGCAGAAAATTAGATGCTGGTTTAAAATTTGTTATCCCATTTTTAGATAGAATCTCTTATCAAGAAACAATTCGGGAAAAAGTATTAGATATTCCACCTCAGCCATGTATTACTAGAGATAACGTAGCAATTAGTGTAGATGCTGTGGTTTATTGGCGGATTATGGATTTGGAAAAAGCCTTCTACAAAGTAGAAAATCTCAAATCTGCAATGACTAATCTAGTTCTAACTCAAATTCGGGCAGAAATGGGTAAATTAGAATTAGACCAAACTTTTACAGCTCGAACAGAAATTAATGAAGTATTACTCAGAGAATTAGACATAGCTACTGACCCTTGGGGAGTAAAAGTAACTAGGGTAGAATTACGAGATATTAGCCCTTCAAAAGCAGTGCAAGATTCTATGGAATTACAGATGACTGCGGAGCGGCAAAAACGGGCAGCAATTTTAACTTCAGAAGGGGAAAGAGATTCTGCAATTAACTCTGCCAGAGGTAAAGCAGAATCACAAGTCCTTGATGCCGAAGCTCGTCAAAAAGCAACTATTTTAGAAGCAGAAGCACAACAAAAAGCAATTGTTCTGAAAGCTCAAGCTGAACGTCAATCTCAAGTGTTAAAAGCGCAGGCAACTTCTGAAGCATTAGAAATTATTACTAAAACCCTTCATAAAGACCCCAGTGCTAAAGAAGCACTCCAATTTTTATTGGCTCAAAACTATTTGGATATGGGTCAGAAAATTGGTAGTAGTGATAGTAGTAAAGTTATGTTCATGGACCCCCGCAATATTCCAGCAACTTTAGAAGGTATGCGTTCCATTGTGGCAGATGGCAAAAATTCAGTTCAAAGTTAAAAAAGTTTTGAATTGAAAAATGGATAATATAGTTCATAAAAATATAGTCAAATATGACATATCCTTATTTTGCAGGAGTTACCCTGACTGGGTGAACTACAACACCCTCTATCCCATAGTCAAAGACAAAAGAGAGCTGCTTTTCTCATTATGTTTAGAGAACCATTCACATAACTCATTGATTAACCCAGTAACTCTGGTCAAATTTGATTATACCATTAATACAGATAGTCAAGAGTGATTAAATGTTGTCAAATATTTAGTAGCTCTTTTGTACAAATCAACGAAGATATTTGACATCACTTGACTATATATGACTATATTTATGTATAACTTTTATTATACCAATAGCCAAAGTGGTTAGGAAATAGACTGATAATGAGCTTTAGACAGGGAAATAATTTTTCCTACAGTTCCTTGTTCTCTATATCCCTAAGTCAGAGTGGTTAGGACATAGAATGATAATGATCTTTAGACAGGGAAATATTTTTCCTACAGTTCCCTGTTCCCAGATCCGGTGTTCCCTATTCCCTAAGTCAGAGTGGTTAGGATATAGACTGA
Organism: Okeania sp. SIO3B5; assembly: GCF_010692555.1. GTDB lineage: Bacteria > Cyanobacteriota > Cyanobacteriia > Cyanobacteriales > Microcoleaceae > Okeania. The sequence goes on from NZ_JAAHHG010000122.1 coordinate 18,519, forward strand.
TAATGATCTTTAGACAGGGAAATATTTTTCCTACTATTCCCTACTCCCTACTCCCTACTCCCTGCTATTAAAGTACAGTGGTCACAAAGTCCAAAAAACTCCAAAGTGTGATAAAAAATCTTAAAACTGTGGGACTTCTGTAATTTTTGTTCTAAATGATGGACAGAACATTCATTAATAGGAATAGAAGTCCCACATTTCACACAAGTCAGATGATGTTGGTCGTGTCGCAAGGAACTATAGACGGATTCACCATTGGCCAAAGTCCGGACAATCACTACCCCTTCTTGCTTGAGGGCATCTAAAGAACGATAGACTGTTGCTAATCCCAGAGGTTGGTCACATTCGCGTAGTGTAGAATAAATATCCTGAGCAGATAGCGATCGCTTCTGGATTTTTAATAGCTTCAAAATACGCTCTTGAGACCGGGTACGATTGGATTTCATGGACCAATTTTGTTAACTATAAATAGAACTTAACTGATAATATCTAACGTGGTTAGTTGAAATCTAAAATTTTTTAATCACGTGACAAAACAATATCAGGCATATATATATGTTACCCTAAGACCATCTGTTTTAGACCCTGCTGGTACTGCTGTTAAATCTGGGTTGGCACAGATGGGGTATGACAATGTAGAGCAAATTAGAATTGGTAAATATATTGAGTTGATACTTCAGGCAACCGATGAAGCAACAGCTAAGGAACAGCTAGAATTAATCTGCGATCGACTATTAGCAAATCCTGTTATTGAAAATTATCGTTTTGATTTAATGGAAACTATCAAAGAAGGTGTTCATTAATTGATAATGGATCATGAATAATGAATAATGGATAATGGATAATGAATAATGAATAATGAATAATGAATAATGAATAATGAATAATGAATAATTATCTCTAGTTAAAACTGTTTTTGATTGAAGATAAGGATTTCTGATTTCTTTTTTCTCCTTAAAAGGAGAGGCTTTAAGCCTTTGGGGATTAATTATCAATTATCAATTATCAATTATCAATTATCCATTGGTAAACATAATATAATAATTAATACGCTCTTAGGGTGCTAATTATCAAAAAGGCGATCCTATTTGTGTTAATTACTTCATAATTGAAGTTCTATCTAAGTTAAGCATTAATGCCTGGTAATTGGTATTACCCTTCAGAGTATAGAAACTATAATTGAAATTAATATGAAATTTGGTATTATTGTGTTTCCCGGTTCTAACTGCGATCGCGATGTGGCTTGGGTTACTCAAAGTTTATTAGGTCAACCAACTCGCATGGTTTGGCATCAAGAAGAAGATATTTCTGGTCTAGATGTAATAGTTGTCCCTGGAGGTTTCAGTTATGGCGACTATCTCAGATGCGGGGCGATCGCTCGTTTTTCTCCAGTCATGGCAGCAACTGTTGCTCATGCCCAAAAAGGTAAGTTAGTCTTAGGCATCTGTAATGGTTTCCAGATACTGACAGAAATAGGACTATTGCCAGGAGCATTAATCAGAAATCAGCAATTGAATTTTATTTGCGATCGAGTTCCTGTGAAAGTAGAAAATTCTGATACCCCTTGGACATCTACCTATACAACGGGAGAAGTGATTCGTTTACCAATAGCTCATGGTGAAGGTCGTTATTATGCTGATGCAGAAACGTTGCAACAATTAGAGAATAATGGTCAAATTTTATTTCGTTACTGCACAGAGAATGGTGAAATTAGTCAAGTAGCTAATCCCAATGGTTCTCTGAATAATATTGCTGGGATCTGTAACCGTCAAGGCAATGTGTTGGGAATGATGCCTCATCCAGAGAGAGCATCAGATCCAATGTTAGGTTATACAGATGGCATTAAATTATTTAAGGGATTGTTAATGTCTGTAGTTGGAATTTAGCTACATTTAATAATTAATAATTAATAATTAATAATTAGGGCGTGGCTGAATAAATATAAAAGCATTGACTGATATTGGTTTTAGTCTTTTTGGGTCTTGAAAAAGTACAAGGTTTTCGTTCTAGGGAACTCAAAAAGCTAGGATTTTGGGTTGACTATCGCAGAAAAATCAAGGGATAATTCTTTCTACTGCCTCCTTTAAATTCCCCATTTCTCCAGTATAGCTGTCTTCCCCTCAACCGGAGGGGGAGGGGCGAGGGGTGGGTTGTCTCCTGTCTCCTACCTCAGCAAAAAGACTTTTGAGCGCAAACCCTAATTATCTCTCCTTAAAAAGAAGAGGATTGACTCAAAGGAAAAATCTTTCTTGTTTCTCCTTTAAAGGAGAGGTATTAAACCTTAATTAGGGCTTGCTGATTAAATCTCAAAGCATTGACTGATATTGGTTGTAGCATTTTTTGATCTAAAAAAGTGTCAACTTTTCAGTGGCAAGAGCTGCAAAAAGCTAGTATTTTTGGAGGATTATGGCAGACAAATCAAGGGATAATTTTTCCGACTAACTCCTCTATAATTTCCATTTCTCCTGTCTCCTGTCTCCTGTCTTCCCCTCCCCTCCTGGGAGGGGCTAGGGGTGGGTTGGGAGGGGTTAGGGGTGGGTTGTCTCCTACCCTCACCCATAAGACTTTTGAGCGCAAACCCTAATTATTCGGTAATGTACCTCATCGCTTTCCCATAAAATAAAAGTTGATTTCAATTGATTAATTTTTAACAGGGATTGCTGTGCCTTTTCAGCTATCGCCAACATGAAAAGCGCTACGAGTCTCATTATTGCTCCTCAGACTAGCAGTATGAGGTTACATCTTCCCCACAAATATCCGCTAAATAACACAAAGCTCTAAACCTCAAACCAATTAATTCATTATAAAGAGGGTTAAGTTTGCACATGGGAGGAATATGAAACAAAAGATGACCAAAAAAAGTGATATCGCGCTCAAAGGGGCACTGACTGGGAATTAATTGGCATAGAAATTTGGCTAATTTGGGGTTATTAATTTCTATATGGTCTAGCCATTGTCGCAAGGGTTTTAATGGCTTAAAATTCGGTACTGTAGATAACATACGAGTAGTCATAGCATTTAGAATGTTAATATTGTGACGTTCTCCCACCTTAACCGCAAGGGTATAACGTGGGCTTCCCCACCTCGCAGATAGGGCTTCCTGTTTCGTTGGGAGTGCAACCACTTAACCCTCCACAGGCAGACACGATGAGACCCACCGTGCTTTTGTACTGAACAATTCTGTACTCCTGAAAGCACCCTCAAGAGTTTTACCTTTTCACGGGCTGACCGCGAACTTCTCAATTTCACCCCTTATTCTATGTTGTTTTCATGTTTCCAGGCGCGTATTACCGCTACTCCTGATGTCATCATCATAGTACATAAGTAGGTACACAATGACCAGCTACGCTAAAAGCAAAGGATATTCTGTCGCTCTTGATTATCCGAAATTACATTAAGTGGATGCTTCGCAATTTATTTATTGGTAGGCAATTCTCCTCCCGTTAACATTCGCATAATAGGAGTTCCCTTTGCGACATTCAAGTTGGTAATTGTATTTAAGCTCTCTATAAGAGTTCTACAGTGTATTTTTTGACTTTACCGGAAAGGTAATATGTGAATAGTCTATTATCAACTGATTGGCAAAAATCAAAAGTTAATTATCTTTTCTACCTGACCCCTGACTCTTTTTCAAGATATTGACTTTTGATTTTCCAGTATAACTTCTCCCCACACAGTAATGTGGAGAGGTTTAAGCAACTAGAGGGGTTGATTGCAAATAGTTTGAGGATGCTGTAAGTAATTTTGACTGTCCTCAACAGCAGAAGTATTCAGACTAACTTCTTTTCCATGGCATTAACAAATTTGACATACTCCCGACGTTGCGCTTACGCGACAATGGGAGATTTTTCAGGCCGGAAAACTCTGACCGTAGTTTCGTGTGAGGTGATCTCCTCCCCCTGTATTAAAACGATCAGCAGTAATATTTTTGAGAGACCTACTACTTGACATACTCCCGACGCTCCCCTACGGGAGAGCGCGGGATTCTTCAGTCAAAGAAGCCTTGACCGCAGTTTTTACAGAGGTGATGTCCTCCCCCTGTGTTAAAAGTGGATAATAGGCTAACCGATACTATTTTGCTAACATTTGTTAACAATACACAGTAGAACATTATCTACTGAGGGGGTATCTCCCAATGTCTACAAGAAAACCTGTAAACACTTTTAAACACTTACTTTGCCTTGGTTATCGGCAGTCGCAGAAGTTTTAATTACGCGAGCCACGCTAGAGGTAACTTATCAGGATAGCGGTTACTTAGTGGTCTGGTTTTACACCACAAACTACCTACTCTGTTTGTCAGGTATTAGGATAATCTATACATATAGATAAATATAACTATATCAATACATATAAACTTATGTTAATAAATATTAGTAAATCAACAATAGTTAATTAACCTCTTTTTATCACCTAACTTGATTGTTACACCAATTTAGCTAATTGTCGCGTCTTAACTATTCACAAGTATAAATATTATATATTAAATTAATTAGTTTTTCTTATATTTAAGATGTTGAAAAAAAACAATATATATAGTATTGTAAAGTAAATGTAAATTTTTTCCTTTAACCAGAGTGTAAAATAGTAGATAATATCGTCGCAGTTTTCTTCTATAACAATTTGATGGGCGATACAGAGTAATGCAAGGCTTCATGTTACAGCGCTTTTCAAATTGATGAACCACATCTTCACACATCAAACATTGTAGGGACGTTCCATGGAACGTCCCTACTGTGGTCTACCCAAATGAAAACTGCTGTAACGTAGTTGTGCCCTAGCAAGCGCCATACTTAACCCAATTTTTTTTCTTTTGTAGTGAAACTTAGCTCAAATCCTCTTTTGTTTTCAATCCTTCAGCTAAGAAGAAACGGAGTAATATCATGTCCGGATAATCAGTGATAAAAAAACCTTTTCCCTTTTAACCTTTTCTTTCCTTCTGCCTTCCCCTCCAGGGAGGGGTTAGGGGTGGGTTGCCTTCTGCCTTACCTTCTCCAAAGTGTAAGTATTCAACCGGAAATAATATTATATCATGTCCGGATAATCAGTGATAAAAAACTTTTTCTCATGAGCGCCTTTTCTTCCCTTCTGCCTCCCCCTCCTGGGAGGGGTTAGGGGTGGGTTGCCTCCTGCCTTCGGACCTCCAAAGTGTAA
>NZ_JAAHHG010000123.1 GCF_010692555.1 Okeania sp. SIO3B5
CCCCCATCTACCCATCTCCCCATCTCCCCATCTACCCATCTCCCCATCTCCCCATCCCCCATCTCCCTACCTCCCCATCTCCCTACCTCCCCATCTCCCCATCTCCCCATCTCCCCATCCCCCCATCTCCACCTCCGATGTCTAATACTCATATTCTTGTCTTGACTCATTGAGAGCATACTGCCGAAATTTTTGCCAGATAGTTCGTGCCTTTTCCCGATCTCCCTTAGCTTCCAGTAACCGTGCCAGTAACTTATAAGCGATCGCTCGAGTATCCATCAACTTAATAGCCTCACTCAAGTAACTTTCTGCTTCTGGATAACGCTGTTGTTCCAACAATACCCAACCCATATTTTTGAGCAAAGCATAGCGAAGGAGTGGATCGGTTTTAGCTTTTTTTTTCTGCAAGCCTTTTTCGAGTAGGTTAATAGCTTCCGAATATTTCTTGTCTTGGATACAAAGTCGAGCTAGGTTGCTATAAGCTTCTGAAATTCCCTCGGCAATATTGTACTCATTCCGTGCTTTCTCAAATTGCTGCAGTTTTTCATAAGTTGAACCCAGGTTATAGTGTGCTTTTTTGTAATTTGGTTTCAAGAGTAAAGCACATTGGAAGTAAAACCGAGCAAGTTGATATTGGGCAGTCAAATAGTTCTTAGTTCCAAACTCGTTTAGTTCCACAGAAAGTTGGGGAAATAGTAAACGGAAACTTGCTAAAGATAGCAATAATAAACTTACCCATCGAATATGATCGTTTATTTTGATAGGATATTTTTCTGCTAAGACTTTTTCTACCCAACTTTGGTTAAAAATTTGAGCATAGATGGGATTATAAATTTTGATTTTTCCTTGCTCTTTCCTCACTAAGCCTGCTAACTGTAATTCTGTTTGTAGGGGATTATTTTTTACAGATATTTTGCCCCTTTGTAAAATTTTCTGATATAGCCTTAATAATTTGTCGGTAGAATTTTTGCTATTCAGTAGGCGGTTGCTGATTGTCTTTAAATGTTGTGGTTCGTCGTGAAATTCCCAGTTGTCAATAATATTTGATAATACCAATTTTGCCACCTCCTGTTTTTCTGAACCTGTGGGAATTTTAGTGGGAGATGTTAAAACTAATTGACATAATTTTTGTGTTAAAAATGGTTGTCCTCCCGTCCAATAAATTATTTCTTTGAGAACCTCTTGACGGCGGTCTACTTTTTCTAATAATCCTTCTGCTAAAGGTAAAGCTGCTGAAATTTCAAAACCTTCCAACTCAATTCTATTACCAATAATAGTATGAGAAAAATCGGAAATTTCTACCACACCAAACAAAGCAAAAATTAAACGTTTATATGCTGGATTATTTTTTCGTTTCTGATAAAAAATTTGAATCAAACCCAGAAAAGCTTCCAGAGATAAATGAGACATCCGCAAACAATCTACTTCATCAATAAAAATTACAATATTTTTGTCAACCTCAGTAAAAACTACTTGTTCAATAAACTCAATCAAACGTTCTTGAGGTTCCAAATTTTCCCTTTCTAACCACCAACTTAAACAGTCAACCTCCAGTAGCAAACCACTAGCTATTTCTTGCACAATCCCAGCATAGATTTGTCCGACATTACTACCCTCACTCACAATTGCCATCAAGTCTATTTCCACACAAGCAAATTCTGCTTTTTTCAGTCGTTCCGCAGTCCTAATTCGTAAACTTGATTTGCCCGTTTGTCGCCCATTAAAAACATAACAATATTCTCCTTTTTCCAGAGCCTTGTAAATATCTATATCTGCTGATCGCTCTATATAATTAGGGTAATTAAAATCCAGACTACCTCCCACCTTATAATTAAAATTAGATTCAGAACTTACGCTCATGAGACATCTCCTAAATAATTTTCAAAATATAACCGATAAAGTTCGCACCTAACTAATACTTTGCCATCCTGATATTTAACTAATCCTAAATTCATAAGTGTTTTAATACCATGACTTTCCATCTCCCCTAAATACTCGCCCTTAATAATACTCAGAAAAACTTTAGCTAAATCTAAATGCTGCTTTAAAATTGCCAAATATTCTTGTAAATGAGGACTATGATAAATACCATCTTTTGTAGGAGCAGTTTCTAAAACTTCCTCTAAAGTCATGTCATTAAAAGTTTGAAGACTACGAAAAGTCAACTCCAATAAATAAGGATGACCTCCCACCATATTCATTAGTTCCCTGACTTGAAAATCATCCCAATTAAGTTGATAAATTTCAGCGAATTGTTGAACTTGTTCGACAGTAAACTCTGGTAACTCAATCACCGTACCTATATTAAAAGGCGATTGATTTGGATTGATTTTAATATCAGTATTAGGAGCATAAGATAGAACTAATCGTAATTTTTGCCAGGGAGAATTTCTACTAGATTTATCATTCCAGGAACGGAGCATCCCTAAAAATTCTTGACAAATATTTTCGTTGAGAAAAAGTAACTCTAAATTATCTAAACATAAAACCAATGGCTGGTTTATTTTCCGCAATACATATTGTTCAAAGTAATTAGTACAAGTCTTTTTACTCCCGAAAATTTTAGTCGAATTATCCCACTCACTTAATTGATGAAGGAATTTTAATTTATCCTTTAGTCCATCGCTGACATTGGTATATAACCAGCACAATAATTTATTCAATTCAGATAAATGGCTATTGTCTGCGTCCCGAAAACTAATAGATACAATGCGGTAATTTTCCTTTGCTTTTAACTGCTCCAACACCTGGTCTATCAACATAGTTTTTCCCATGTTTTTAGGTGCTTTTATTCTGAGAATACAGTCAGTAAATAACAGACTTCTGTAAACCCGTTGTTCTATTAACGGGCGTTCAACATATTTTGTTAATTTATCTTTTTCTTTTGGGTTTAATACCCCGCCATCTACAAGGTGTTGAGAATTCGTTGGGGTTTGAGTCCCCATCCACTTTTTCTCTCTTCCTTCTTCAAGATTTTGTATTTCCTCATAATCTGTTTCTTCTAAATCTAAATTAAGACAGTTAAAAATTTTTTCCAGGTTACTAAAATTCACCCCTTGATTTTTTTGCATAATTCTTGCCACAGTAGTGCGATGCATCAAAGCTTCTCTGGCAATTTGACTGCAATTATATCCTTGAGGAAATTTCCGGTAAATTTTCTTTTGTCCTGTTGTCGTCAGGACATAACTAGGTCTTCTTACTTTCATTTCATTATTGTACCACCCTCATAATTAATGCTGTCGATAATCGACAACGTGGCAAAAAATTCTTTTCGTTTTTAACTAAATTTATCCTGAATGTATTGCTATGACTGCTTTTGAGATTTTTGAAGAATTTGTCGATTTTCACTGTCGATTTTCGACAACTTTTTGATTTGCCTGTTTTATAATCTTATTTGTAAGCAATAACCGTATTTTTACCGATGGATAATTGATAATTGATAATTACCTCTCCCTAAAAGGAAGAGGATTGAATAAAAGGAAAATATTTTCTCTCTTGGTCGATTGGATATGGCGAGGAGACCTCGCCATCCCTCGACCGCTTGTTTCTCCTTTAAAGGAGAGGATTTTTACCTTAATTTTTCGGTAAATAAAACAGGACTTACGCAGAACCACCATCTGTAGGGGCGAATGGCATTCGCCCACTCTTATTCAGCAATTTTTTCCCCTATTCTGTAGGGACGTTGCATGCAACGTCCCTACTACTCCCTCTTTTCTAGAGATATTTAATGTCAATGAGGTTTTTATTGGGTGGCGAGATACGCTTTTTATTTTGCGTATTTCCAAGGGAGGAAATTTAATAACAGATACAATTTTTGTGTTGGGTTGCGCTATCGCTTAACCCAACCTACAGAACTACTAATATCATGTCCGGTTGAATAATTAGACTTTGGTGGTCCGAAGGCAGGAGGCAGGAGGCAGGAGGCAGAAGGTTTTCTCAAGAGTGTCACCTTTATTTTATACACGCTCCGATGCTACCGGACATGATATAACTTCTTCTCTTTTATTGCGTATATCGCAATAATACAATATAAGACAAATGTGTTTCCGGGGCTGTTGATAAAAAAGAGCGATCGCTATTTTTGAGATATCGACTTCCGAGTTCACATCTTGCTTCTCTTTTATTGCGACATACGCAATAATACAATATAAAACAAATGTATTTCAGACGTTAGTTGATAAAAAAGAGCGATCGCTATTTTTAAGATATCGACTTCCGAGTTCACATCTTGCTTCTCTTTTATTGCGTATGTCGCAATAATACAATGTAAGACAAATGTATTTCAGACGTTAGTTGATAAAAAAGAGCGATCGCTATTTTTAAGATATCGACTTCCGAGTTCACATCTTGCTTCTCTTTTATTGCGTATGTCGCAATAATACAGTGTAAGACAAATGTATTTCAGACGTTAGTTGATAGAAAAGAGCGATCGCTATTTTTAAGATATCGACTTCCGAGTTCACATCTTGCTTCTCTTTTATTGCGTATGTCGCAATAATACAATGTAAGACAAATGTATTTCAGACCTTAGTCGATAGAAAAGAGCGATCGCTTTTTTCAGATATAAACACCGTAGTTAACATAGTCGTTCTCTTTTATTGCCTATATCGCAATAATACAACCTCTAATTTCAAGTTCCATTAATTAATCGTATCGGGAAAAAACTATGAAACTTTTCTTCAATTTACCAATTGCTAGTACCATTGCCTCCTTATTATCCGTTGCTTCCTTTGCTAGTGTCACTCAAGCAGCCATCCTCTATCAAGCATCCCCCAGTTATCCCCAATTGGGCACACGCCTCTATGCTAGTGGCAGTGATGTAACCGTATCCGTTTTACCTGCACATGCTGGTTTTGATAGCCACCTGTGGCTGACTTCGCCCCATAGCATACCCATTGCCTCAAACCGAGAAACCGGAAAAATTGTAAATTTAGGTGCCATCTCACCAGGAGCAGAACTCCTTTTTGGATTGCAAGTTTTCGATACTGGCCATTGGTATTACACAGGTGAAGCTAGCCGCAATCCCGATGGCATCGCCCATGCTAAAGTTACCTATTTAAGTCCTGGTGTTGCCAGAGTTGGTTTTGAAGATAAATTCGGTGGCGGAGACAGGGATTTTGATGACCACACTTTTACGTTTTCTGGTATTAATTTAGCCCCTAAACTTACCCAAGTTCAATCAAAAATTGTAGTCAAAAGCGGAGAAAAGTTTGACTTTTCGGCTTCAGCTTTTGATTTTGAAAATCCTTACGATCTAGTATTTTCCTGGGATTTTAATGGAGATGGTGAAATTGATTTCGAGGGAGCAGAAGGTAAAGGAGCCTGGAATTATGGAGGACAAGGAGTTTATACATCTAGCGTTACTGTGGCAGACCAATCTGGTGCAACAGCTCAATATACTTTTCAAACAGAAGTTGTGCCTGAGCCTACTTCTGTCATAACTTTTGCACTTCTGGGTACATTCGGCTTAGGAGCGATCGCCCGTCGAAAAGGTGATTAGGGTCTGCTGAAAAAAATTGGTTGGTGGGGGTAGGACACGGAGACAGGTCGATTTGTGGAGGAACAGGCAACGGTTTCGACCATTTCATATGAAGAAATTTTCTTGCATTTCAGCAGAAAAAGTCGGTAAATTGATGCCAATAAGAGCGAATAACCAGGAGATAAACTGAATAGAAAAAGCTCAATTACTTTAGCTATCCTGACTTTTAGCTTTATTCAGCAAACCCTAATTAAGTCTTCAGGAGTTATTTCAGTTATCAGTTACAGCAAATTCCAAGTATATGAAGTACAGATATGAGAAATTAAATGTTCCCAGTGCGAGCATCTTGCTCGCTTCGGGGTGTACCTCACCAAGGTGGAACCCGCTGTATCAGTTATCATTACCTCTACCTGTTTGCACAGCATGACTTAGGAAAGTCAGAGGCTTGAAATATTGAACTTTATTTTCTCAGAGAAGAAATAATCAGGACTTACGCAAATTCTTAGACAATGCGCTGTCTGTGGGGGGGGGAATGCCATTCGCCCCTACTAAATATGGCGGTTCTGCGTAAGTCCTGATAATATTTCCTTATATTCAATTCCGTAACGGTTTTAACCAGAGGTAATTATCAATTATCAATTATCAATTAATGAACTTCCTTCTTCCTTCTGCAACACTACAAATTCAACAAAATATTAGCAGCTTCATCTAAATTTTTCCCAAAAGAAATTATCCCATCTTCGTGACCTGCCATTACTAATATTTTTTCTACTCCTAACTTCTCTTCATCAAACAAACGAAATATTTCTTTTGCCATTTGTGGAGTACCATAAGGTACTTCTTGATTAGAAGTAGGAACTTTATACATAAGTTCTTGCCAAAGCCGAGAATTATGAATATGAATAATACCCATAATTTCCGGTTGATAATAATAGATAGCAGCATGAGTTAAAGATTCAGAAGAAGCTTTAACAGGTCCGCAACAAGTTAGGCTATTTTCCTCAATATTAAAATCAGTAACTACCGTGTAAAATTCTGGTCCTAAAATTTCTAAATGGGCAGTTTGAGTGCCAGTAATAATAAACTGATTTGAGTCATTTATTCTCTGACTGACATTACCGAAACCAATGCCATTTTCATAAACACCAATTAATCCTAACGAGTACATAAAATCTCGCTTTTTCATTAAATCAGTAATGCTATCGCTTGCCACAGGTTCCTCTTTAACCCAATGACATTGATATTTAATTACTCCCTCATCCATAACCATAAATTTAACCATAAATTTAATAGTGAGAAATAACAGTAGACATCTCCGATCATATAACGCTACGCTCCAGGGAACAGGGAACAGGGAATAGGGAATAGGGAATAGCAAACTGCAAAAGGGTTTTAGGATTGAAAAATGTCCTAACCAATTCTTGTAGGGGTGCATCTCAATTTTGAATAAAGTCAAAAATTTATTGCTTTAGGGAACAGTGAATATATAGGAAAAAAGTATTTTTGCTTGCTATGAGATGCACCCTCTTGTAGCGCTATAAAAAATAAAATCCATTATCCCACTCTTATTCATCAATAGACATCTCCAAAAATCAAAAATAGAATCAATTATTATCCATAAATTATCAATTATTCCCCTCCTGGGAGGGGTTAGGGGTGGGTTCCCTGTTCCCTGTTCCCTCTTTTCTGGAGAGGTCTACTGTGTCATAACTAATTAATTAGGCTTAATTTTCGGCAGGAACGAAATTTAATGCTTGACCATTTAACTGAGGAAACTCAATAAATACATCTATCAAGTCACCTGTTGCACCATCAAAACGAACTACACTACCAGTACCAGTGCTACTAGCATAGAGATTACCATCAGGTCCAAAACCTAATCCCCTTGGAGCATCCAATATTGGCACTCCCTCTGCATCTACGCCAGCATCAAGTACATCTAACAACCCTCCTGTCTCAACATCATACACGCGAACAGTAGCTACGGAATCATCCTGACCAAAAGGAAATTCACTGCTGACATAGATATTGCCATCCAAACCATTAATCACATCTAGAGGACTTAATTCAGGATCATTAACAAAATTAGGATTCAATACTTGACCTGTGAGACCATCATATTGAATGACTGTACCACCGCCACCACCTGTTGCTGGATCGGCACCATTTCCTAAGTAAAAATTGCCATCGGAACCAAATACAAAACCTCTGGGAAAATCTACTAATTCTGAGGGAATAAACTCATCAATAAAATCTCCAGTTTGACCGTTGAAACGTACAATTGAGCCTAGCGATCGCGCCCCTACATAATAATTATTATCTGGTCCAAAAACGGCACCACCACCATTTAATTCGGGAAATTCAGTAAATGTTTCGATGAAGTTTCCTGTAGTGGCATCGAAGCGTAAAACATTGTCATTTCCACCATTAATTAAAACAGTATTAGAACCATCAATTTCTTGTACAATATCCCTGGGGTCAGTTAATCCTCCACCATTAGGAAATTCACCAATTAATCGACCAGTTAAACCATCAAAACGAATGGCTGCATCATTACCATTATTAGCTGCGCTTGTAACAACTACATCAAATATTGTGCCGATAAAATTTTGGGAAAATAATCTATTTTCAGCAATACCAAAATTAACGAAATGTTCGATGGAAGTTAATAAATTTTGTTGTATTGCATCAGCAACATCTGGATTTGTTTGAAGATAAATATCGGTATTAAATTGAGAATTAGGGTCGCGATTTTCAAATTGACCAACTTGAATAAAATGTTGAATGGGAGTAATTGAATTTTGTTGGACTAAGGCAGCAACATCTGGATTATTGGTTAAATAAAAGTTAGTATCAAAAAAAATACTGGGGTCTCGTCCTTCAAATTGACCGAAGCGAATAAAGTGGTCGAAGCCGCTTTGTACAATGCCATTATTTACTGCTTCTGCAATTTCGGGGTTAACATCTAGATAAAGATTTTCATCAAATAAGTCAATAATTTCTAGCATAAGTCATCTATTTATTCGGGATATCTTAGTTATTAATGCACAACTATTTTTATTTGGCAAGTTTTGGTATTTTCTTGCTTTTTAGTTAGCAATAATTGAATAATTTTTGTGGATATTTTCCTCTGTTTATGAGTTGTTTGGAAAAATTCAGTAAATTCTATTTTGTTTCATTTTTACACCTTTATAGATATTTACAAATTAACAATTTTGAGGTAAGCATTCAGCTAAAGGAAAAGTTAGGACATATTAAAAGCATAAAACTCAGACAACGTAATATTTTTTATTCTTCCTTCTTCCTTTTTCCTTCTTCCTTTTTCCTTTTACTATATTTGACAGATATTTTAACCTAGAATATTTTCCACTCCAGCTATGTTTCCAATTTCTGCTTGTTCAATAATTCTTCTATATTGTAATCTCCATTGCAAAGCATTAGAGATAGTAATATAACCCTGTTTTGGAGGTTCTTTTATTATTCTTTCAGCCAAAATTTCCCGTCCTATTTCATCTAAAGGAAGATTACGGTCTTCTAAAAACCCTATTACATCATCTTGATTACCATTACGACTGATAATTTCTAGTAAACCTCGTGTAGTTTGATAATCTCCTGTTTTTTCTTTGGCTACAAATATCGCGCTTTTAAAATTTAAACTTGCTGCTCGTAATTCTTGATTATCTATTTTTTCATACACAAAGACAAGTAGATGATAGCCTAATCCATAAACTTTTTGACTAGCATCTCTAAACGGACAAGATGATTGTGGTTGTCGAATAGATGTCACCTTCAAATCTACTTCTAATTCTGGAAAATCTATACCACTAGCTGCACTCCCTGGAGTATATAAATATTTGGATATTAAATATTGATTGAATGCTTGTTCTACATAAGTTCCTATTGCTTTACCATCCGTAATACCGTACAAATCAAAAATTCGTCTAGCAGTTAACTCTCTAACAAAAATTGCTGCCTCAGTTTTAAATAATGATAGTGTCAGTTCTTTCATATATTTATTATTATTGAATTAACTAAATAATGTTAATTGTTGCCAAGTCCGATGGTTAAATTTAAAGTTTTGTTTGCCTATTCTTTCGCAGATCCATTTTACACAATCTGGCACAACTGAATTACCGTATAAAGCATATTGATTATAAATTTTAGCAACTCGACACCAAGTATCAGGAAATCCCATTAAACGAGCATATTCTACATTAGTTAAACGGCGAAATTTATCACCAACTTGATATCTTTCATAATGTCTAGAAGTAGAGGCAGTTAATGTGGAAGTAACCCCATTAATACCGAAGATAGTATAGCCAAGACGCGCTCCTCCACCCTGGTTATATAATATTTCGACACCGTTGCAATATCTATTGATAGTTTTGCTCTGTTTGATTCTTTCAATAGTTTCAGAAGTAAAATCAAATTGTGTATTTATTTCTGACTTATGTTGCAGAATATCTTTGAGTTTTTTTCTGGGTTTGATGTCAGGCATTAAAGGTAAAGATTGACTATAAAATTTATTTTTATACGCAATACCCCAGTGATAAGTTTTGCTATTACCATGAAGAATAGGCTGCATAGATGTTTCTATATCGCTATTTTTATTCCAGGGTAAACTGTCAATATCGTTCTCTGTTAAAAATACAGAAAGTTTTTCTAAATTGAGTATTTTTTGTGTTGATTTTATTCTAGTGCCAAAAATAAAAATTCTGTCTCTATTTTGGGGAATACCAAAATTGATTGGATTAATAATTCGCCACTCAATAAAATAATCTAAGGCAGCTAGAGCATTTAAAATTATTCGGAAATGATACCCCTTTTCCATTGTCAAGATTCTTTTGACATTTTCTAATAAAAAATATTGTGGCTGTTTTGCTTGAATAATTTCAATAATCCGCTCAAAAAGTGTTCCTCTAACTTTATCTCTAATTCCCATTTTTTTGCCAGCTTGACTAAATGGTTGACAGGGAAAACCAGCAGTTAAAATATCATGTTCGGGAATTTTTGATATCTGAATTTTATTAATATCACCTAATACTATTGAGTCACTACCAAAATTACTTTGATAAACCTGACAACAAAGTTCGTTAATATCATTAGCCCAAATAGTTTCAATATTTGCAGCTTCCATTCCTAAACAAAATCCACCAATTCCAGAAAATAATTCTATGGCTTTGAGTTTGTTAATATTATTCAATTTATTATCTCCTTTTAAATAGCTATCAGCATTTTCCGTACCGGAATGCTCCGCAAACAGCACTCAGCTTTCAGCACGCTAAAAGCTTGGGTTTAAATGAATATAGACTTTAGAGCTGACTTTTGTAGTAAGATTTTTCGCTTCTCAATTAATAAAGCTTTGTAACCATTCAGCTATTAGCACTCAACTTTTAGATGTTTCATAAATAATGAATATACAGTCTCCATAGTCAAGGTCAGTTTTTTTCAATACTTTTAATTCTCCTTAAATCTATCAATACTAATTCCTATTCAAAAAGTAATAAATCAATAGCTGATAGCTGATAGCTGACGGCTGTTTGCGCAGCATTCCGGAGGAAATGCTTACAAAGCTTTTATCACTAACTAAAAGCAATAGCTGATAGCTGATGGCTGAATGCTTACAGTATGACAGCTTGTCTTTTGACATTTTAAGTATCCTTACCCATCATAAAAAAATTAAAAATTATAAAATAAAGGAAAAACAAGGATGAAAAAACTACTAAAACTCACATCAATCATATTAATTGTAACTGCGGGATTAGGAATTGCTAAAACAGTTCATTCTTCTAGTAATGATCTAATTGTTGATAAGTCTAATGGAGGTATAAACGACAGTCATAAAAAAATAGAAATTCCCACAGATAAACCAGTTCCTGAAGTTGATTTAGTTGCTTATAAGGATACTATGAAAGGATGGAATTTAGAGTTGAAGCTAACTAACTTTAAGTTTGCCCCAGAAACAGTAAATCAAAGTAGTAATCCTAATGAAGGTCATGCTCATTTATATATCAACGACAAAAAAATAACTAGAATTTATAGCAATTGGTATTATATACGAAATTTAGACCCAGGCAGCAATAAAATAACTGTTACTCTAAATACGAATAAACACGAAGATTTAGTCAGTAACAATAAGATGATTATGGATACAGAAATTATTGAAGTGACAGCACAAAAATAGGGTGCATCTCAATGCAAGAATAAAGCCAAAAACTTATCGCTTTTAGGGAATAGGGAATAGGGAATAGGGAATAGGGAATAGGGAATAGGGAATAGGGAATAGGGAATAGGGAATAGGGAATAGGGAATAGGGAGGGGTTAGGGGTGGGTCCCCTACTCCTTAAAAAAGACTTTTTCAGCAAACCCTAAATAATCATTCCTTCCCTCTTCCTTCTTCCTTCTTCCTTCTTCTTTTCTTCCTTCTTCTTTTCTTCCTTCTTCCTTCTTACTTCTTCCTTCTTCCTTCTTCAACTATTTATCTTTTTTAAATATCAGAATATATAATCCTCTGCCACTAGAAGGATTAAAAACCACATCAGTTTGAGTTAATTCCCATCCATCTTTACCCGCATCATTTAAAGCTTCTATATAGCGGTCTCTTTCTTCATTACTTTGAGGAAAACCAAATTGATATTCAACCTTATATTCATATTTCCTACCTCTACCTTGACTTAACCTTTCTGACTCGATCGCCTCAATTTTTTGTTCTATTTTAGGTGTAGTTTCAGGAATAGAAGTTGCCAAAGTTTTATTAGGTGAAAAAATTAACGCCACCGCTAGAAAAATAATCGCAATATTCAAAACAATTAAATTAATAACTATAAGTTTATTTAGATTCCAGTCTCTCATATAATTTCTCTCAGTTGAAGAAGGAAGAAGGAAGAAAGAGTAGGGGAGTAGGGCAGTAGAGGAGTGGAAAAAACTCTGAGTACAAAAGAAACCAAAATACATCCTCGTTCTTTTAATTGGAGCTGAAGTAATTTTTCCTCAGTTTAATCAATAGTATTACTGTTGTAAGATTACCCATTTTTTTATACTCAATTATATCATGTCCAGATAAGAGCGTGATAAAAAAACTTTCTTCTCCTTATATCCTAAAACCACCTCTTTTTCCCTCCTGACTCCTGACCAAAAAATAAGGTCTCAAGCTTCCCCTTAGCTACACCGCGAGCTACTGCTCTATAAGGGATGAAAAAAAATCAAGTTCAATATTTCAAACCTCTGACTTTAACTAGAGGCACTGTTAACGCAGTTCCTCCGATAGGAGGCTAACTGATAACTGATAACTGATAACTGAAATGACTCCTCTCTTATCCCATAATATTACCAAAAAATTCTATTGTTTCTTTCAAAGCAACAATAAAAGCATCAATATCATCACGAGTATTATAAAAAGATAAACTTGCTCTAGCGGTGGATGAAATATTCAAATATTTATGTAAAGGTTGGGCACAATGATGACCAGAACGAATTGCTACACCTGCTTCATCTAACATTGTTGATAAATCATTGGGATGAATATTTTCTACTGTAAAAGATGCTAATGCTGCTCTACTTTCACCATCCGTATTTGGTTGAGGTCCATAAATAGTAACTTCAGGAATTTGGTTCAATCTTTCAAATAAATAAGTAGTTAATTCTGCTTCATAATTATGGATTTTTTCCATACCTATATTTGTCAGATAATCTACTGCTGCACCAAGAGCGATCGCTTCTCCAATAGCTGGTGTTCCTGCTTCAAATTTATGGGGTAATTCTGCATAGGTGGAATGGTCAAAAAATACT
The DNA here is from genome assembly GCF_010692555.1 of Okeania sp. SIO3B5. Lineage (GTDB taxonomy): Bacteria > Cyanobacteriota > Cyanobacteriia > Cyanobacteriales > Microcoleaceae > Okeania. The sequence continues at coordinate 13,268 of NZ_JAAHHG010000123.1, forward strand.
TCGGAAATCATTTCGCCTCCTCCTAAGAATGGAGGCATTTCCTCTAATAATTCTAATTTTCCATAGAGAAAACCAATACCAGTAGGAGCGCACATTTTATGACCGGAAGCTACTAACCAATCACAATCTATTTCCCGTACATTTACTGCGATATGAGGAACACTTTGACAAGCATCTATTAATACTTTAGCTCCATATTGATGAGCGATGGTGCAGATTTCTTGCACTGGGTTTTGACAACCTAAAACATTAGAAATATGGGCAAATGCTACTAATTTTGTTTTGTATGAAAATAGAGTTTTATATTGTTCAAAATTAAATTCTCCAGTCTTGGTTAGCTCTACAAATTTTAAAACTGCTCCAGTTTTTTGAGCAATCATTTGCCAGGGAACAAAATTACTATGATGTTCCATAACTGAGACAATAATTTCATCTCCTGCTTTGAGATTATTTAAACCCCAAGAATAGGCAACTAAATTAATTGCTTCACTAGCATTTCGAGTATAAACAATTTCATTCCGAGATGCTGCATTTACAAAAGCAGCTACTTTATCTCTTGTTCCTTCATAAGCATCTGTTGCTTTTGAGCTTAAGGTGTGAATACCACGATGCACATTAGAATTATATTTGAGGTAATATTCTTGCCAAGCATTAATAACTGCTAGGGGTTTTTGGGAAGTAGCAGCATTATCTAAATAAACCAGTGGTTTACCATTTATTTCCTGATTTAAAATCGGAAAATCTTCCCGTACTTTTTCACCTAATATTTTTTCTTGAATAATAGTCATTTTTCTTTGTAAGTAAGATTTTACTTTAACTAATTTTAAGTCAGTTGACTTGAAGTAGGAAGAATTGAAAAATCAAAGGTCTACTTTATCTTGATGTTTCTCATCTACTAGATTTTGACTAATAATATTTCTGTCAATTTTCACGCTATGGCAAAAGACAAAAAGGGAAAATTCTCAAATGCTTTAGATATTTTGCCCAGCTTAAAAATCAAAGGTCTACTTTTGCTTATTTTCCTCATCTATTAGATAGATGTTTACTAAAAATACTCCTGGCAATTTTCACACTATGGCAAAAGACAAAAAGGGAAAATTATCCAATTATTTAGATATTTTGCCCAGTGGAAAAATCAAAGGTCTACTTTTGCTGATTTTCCTCATCTATTAGATAGATGTTTACTAGAAATCTTCCTGGTAATTTTCACACTATGGCAAAAGATAAAAAGGGAAAATTATCAAATGCTTTAGATATTTTGCCCAGTGGAAAAATCAAAGGTCTACTTTTGCTGATGTTCCTCATCTATTAGATAGATGTTTACTAGAAATATTCCTGGCAATTTTCACACTATGGCAAAAGACAAAAAGGGAAAATTATCCAATTATTTAGATATTTTGCCCAGTGGAAAAATCAAAGGTCTACTTTTGCTGATGTTCCTCATCTATTAGATAGATGTTGACTAGAAATATTCCTGGTAATTTTCACGCTATGGCAAAAGACAAAAAGGGAAAATTATCAAATTATTTAGATATTTTACCCCGTTGAAAAATCAAAGGTCTACTTTTACTAATTTTCCTCATCTATTAGATAGATGTTGACTAGAAATATTCCTGTCAATTTTCCAATATTATTTTTTTCCATGACATAAGTCTAAATCAACTTTTACAGCACTTTTGGAGTTGATGAAGTACAAAGTTTGACAAATTTAGGGAATAGGGAATAGAGATTAGTATTAAACTCTACCTCACCCTTCCTCAAAAGTTCTGTAAACCTACCTTCTTCCTCCTACCTTCTTCCTTCTTTTTTAGATATTTTGCCCAGTGGAAAAATCAAAGGTCTACTTTTAATGATTTTTCTCATCTATTAGATAGATGTTGACTAGAAATATTCCTGGCAATTTTCACGCTATGGCAAAAGACAAAAAGGGAAAATTATCCAATTATTTAGATATTTTGCCCAGTGGAAAAATCAAAGGTCTACTTTTGCTGATTTTCCTCATCTATTAGATAGATGTTTACTAGAAATCTTCCTGGTAATTTTCACGCTATGGCAAAAGACAAAAAGGGAAAATTATCCAATTATTTAGATATTTTGCCCAGTGGAAAAATCAAAGGTCTACTTTTGCTGATTTTCCTCATCTATTAGATAGATGTTTACTAGAAATATTCCTGGTAATTTTCACGCTATGGCAAAAGACAAAAAGGGAAAATTATCCAATTATTTAGATATTTTGCCCAGTGGAAAAATCAAAGGTCTACTTTTGCTGATGTTTATCGTCTATTAGATGTTAACTAGAAATATTCCTGGTAATTTTCACGCTATGGCAAAAGACAAAAAGGGAAAATTATCCAATTATTTAGATATTTTACCCCGTTGAAAAATCAAAGGTCTACTTTTAATGATTTTTCTCATCTATTAGATTAGATATTGACTAGAAATATTCTTGTCAATTTTCCAATATTATTTTTTTCCATTACATAAGTCTAAATCAACTTTTACAGCACTTTTGGAGTTGATGAAGTACAAAGTTTGACAAATTTAGGGAATATGGAATAGAGATTAGTATTAAACTTTACCTCAAACTTCCTCAAAAGTTCTGTAAACCAACCTTCTTCCTCCTTCCTTCTTCCTTCCTCCAAAGTTTAACTATTTAAACAGACATGATATTACTAGATTGTTTTGATCATATTCTGACTCCTGACTCCTGACTCCTGACTCCTTCTTTTATACTTTACAAGCAACACATTGTTTTAAAATATTTTGCAAAGAAGGTAGGGGCAACTTGTTAAGAACTTCTGCCGCAAAAGCATCAATTAATAAGTTACGACTTACTTCTTCATTCAAACCTCGACTTTGTAAATAAAATACCTCATCATCATCCAACTGACTAACAGTTGCACCATGGGAACATTGAACATTATCAGCAATAATTTCTAACTGCGGTTTTGTATCAACTCTCCCACCAGAAGAAAGTAACAAATTACGATTTAACTGAGCTGCATTAGTCAACTGTGCATCTTGAGAAACATAGACTTTGCCATTAAATATAGAATGTGCTTTGTCATCAACAATACACTTATAAACTTGATCAGTCACACCATTGGGATGATTCAAAATAATAGCACTGTGAGTATCCGCTTCTTGCTCGTTGCCAATAAATGCCAAACCGTAAAGATTAGTTTCTGTACCCTCTCCCATTTGAGAAACTTCCAAGTTATGACGAGATAACCTTCCTCCTAAATGGATAGCATTGCAAGTATAGCGACTATTCTTAGCTTGAGCGATCGCTGTTTTGCCAATATGAAATGCTGCACCTGCATCTCGCTGCACCCTGCTATGATTAATTTCCGCATTTTCCTCTACCCATATTTCTGTAACTGTATTTGTCAGATAGGGTTGAGAACTAGGTGCTTCTGGACAAATAACTTCTGCTGTAACACAATGCTCAATTATTTTCGCACTACTGCTACGTTCCGCTACTATTAAACAACGACGCTGAGTCAAAATCGGAATTTCGGTCTGAGTCACAATAAATAATAGATGTATTGGTTTTTCTACAACTTGATTTTTTGGCAACCATACCACTGCTGCATCAGTTAAACCAGCAGTATTTAGGGATGTAAATACTTCCTTGCTCCCCTGTTGTTGCCCCAAATAATCTCCGATGCGGTTTTGATATTCGGGAGGTAACTGCCCCAAATTTCCCACAAACACTCTATCTGTCAAAGCTTCGACTGATGATAACTTTGGTGCAAATACCCCATTCACAAATACCAACCGACTGCCTATTGCTTCCGGCAAAATAAATGGAGCAATATTCAAAGCATCCAAATTTACTGGTGCAGGTGCTTGAAAATCTAACTTCATCATTACAGATAAGTCAGCAAACCGCCATTCTTCATCTTGCTTTGTCGGAAAGGCCAACTCACGCACCCAGGTTCCGGCGCGATCGCGTACTTGCTGTAACCAACTTGCCATATTTCCATCTAGAGGAAATTCTGGCGGTACAGTTGGAGATACTCCTTTACAACATTCTTTCAGTAACTTATCTAAATAAGATATCTCTGGTTTTACGGACACTTGCATATTTTTTACCGAATAATTAAGGTTTAAAAAAGCCTATCCTTTAAAGGAGAAAAAGCGGTCCAGGGATAGCGATATTTCCTCGCCATATCCATTAGAATAAGAGAAGACCAAATTTTCCTTAAGCCTCTAAAGAAGAGGTAATAGTTAATTATTAATTATTAATTATTAATTATTAATTATATAAGCTTTTGCTTCTTCAACCACATCATCGTAACCTTTTTCTTCTAATTCTAATGCTAGTTCTTTTGTACCAGTTTTAATAATTCTACCACCTTCGGTCACATGAACAAAGTCTGGCACAATATAGTTTAATAAACGTTGGTAGTGAGTAATTACTAACAGAGAATTTGACTCATTTGCTAATTGATTTACTCCATTTGCTACTATTCTCAAAGCATCAATATCTAACCCTGAGTCAGTCTCATCTAAAATTGCTAATTTTGGCTCTAACAATGCCATTTGTAAAATTTCATTTCGCTTTTTTTCTCCACCAGAAAAACCTTCATTTACACTCCGGTCTAAAAACTCTGGTTTCATCTTGACAATATCTAATTTATCCTGCACTAGATCGTCAAAATCAAAAGCATCTAATTCTTCTAATCCCTGATGTTTACGTTTGGTATTATAAGCAACTCGTAAAAAGTCTAAATTGCTAACTCCAGAAATTTCTAGGGGATATTGAAATGCTAAGAAAATACCATTTAATGAACGTTCTTCAGGCTCCATTTCTAATAAATTTTTGCCTAAAAAAGTAATTTCTCCCCCTGTAACTTCGTAAGCTGGATGACCTGCTAATACTTTAGAAAAAGTACTTTTTCCGGACCCATTCGGACCCATAATAGCATGAATTTCTCCAGCTTTTATTTCTAAATTTAAGCCTTTGAGAATTTCTTTTCCTTCTACATTAGCCGTTAAATTTTTAACAGATAAAATAACTTCACTATTTTCTTTAATCATGTTTACACCTCTCAACAGTTATGAAATGGATAATTAATAATTAACAATTAATAATTATTTGATTTAGTCGATTTTACAATAGCAGTTAGGAGTTTTAATAGTTCTATACAGTCTTCATTAATTGAATTAAACCCTCTAACATCAATGTAATTTGCGTGATGTAATAGCTCTAACCAATACAAGGTTTCATTGGCTTCTTTTAGAGCAACAGCCTTTTTATGTACAAAATCGGCAGGACTTTCAGCATATTCAGCTTCACGCACCAAAGCACCAATTGCTGTACCACTACGAAGTAATTGCTTTGATAAAACATACTCCTGTTTCTCTTGATTAAGGTATTGTGACAATTTAACAATTCGTAGTGCAAATGCAAATGATTTTTCTTTGACTACATTATTTTTCATAATTACCAATTACTAATTATCCATTAATAATTATTAGAGCTGATTTATCAAGTAAATATTAAGAGGATAAATTCTTTACAGTTTAAGAGTTCAAAACTATCTAAGCCCCCTGGGCATTATTAATTATCCCCAAACCCATAGTACAAATGAGTTTCAACTCAATTTACAAATCAGCTCTTAATTATTAATTATTAATTATCCCCAAACCCATAGTACAAATGAGTTTCAACTCAATTTACAAATCAGCTCTTAATTATTAATTATTAATTATTAATTATTAATTATTAATTATCCCCAAACCCATAGTAGAAATGAGTTTCAATTCAGTTTACAAATCAGCTCTTAGAGACTGTTTGTAAAAGGAATATTAAATCCAGTCATAGGGTAGGTTAGGCGACAATACTTATGTTGACTCACCAAAATCTTAACTGTCCGCCGTAACCGACCAATATTAAGCACTCTAGATGTCTTAATCTTTGGTTTACAAACACTCTCTTAATTATTAATTATTAATTATTAATTATTAATTATTAATTATTAATTACCCTACTGTGCCTTCCAACTTTAAACTCAATAATTTGTCAGCTTCAACAGCAAATTCCATAGGCAACTCATTAAAAACATCCTTACAAAAACCACTAATAATCATAGACACCGCATCTTCAGCAGAAATACCCCGTTGAGTAAAATAGAAAAGTTGGTCTTCACCAATTTTAGAAGTAGAAGCTTCATGCTCAACCTTAGCAGTATTATTATCTACTTGAATATAGGGAAAAGTATTTGCTTGAGCGCGATCGCCAATTAACATTGAGTCACACTGAGAATAATTCCGCGATCCCTTAGCACCAGAACCCATTTTCACCAAACCACGGTAACTATTAGCAGAGTTTCCAGCAGAAATACCCTTAGAAATAATTGTACTGCGAGTATTTTTGCCAATATGTACCATTTTCGTACCTGTATCTGCTTGCTGCTTATTATTAGTCAGAGCAACAGAATAAAACTCTCCCACAGAGTTGTCTCCCACCAAAACACAACTAGGATATTTCCAAGTAATAGCAGAACCAGTTTCTACCTGCGTCCAAGAAATTTTAGAATTTACTCCCTTGCACAAACCACGCTTAGTCACAAAATTATAAATACCACCCTTACCATTTTCATCACCAGCAAACCAGTTTTGCACCGTAGAATATTTAATCTCAGCATTATCAAGAGTAACAAGTTCAACTACAGCAGCGTGAAGTTGGTTAGTATCAAACATTGGAGCAGTACAACCTTCCAAATATGTTACCGAACTACCCTCCTCCGCTACAATTAAAGTACGCTCAAATTGACCAGCATCTCCGTTATTAATTCTGAAGTAAGTAGAAAGATCCATCGGACATTTTACACCTTTAGGAATAAACACAAAAGAGCCATCACTAAATACAGCAGAATTAAGAGCAGTAAAAAAATTATCCCCTACAGGTACAACACTACCAAGATATTTTTCCACCAACTCTGGATATTCCTGCACCGCTTCAGAAATAGAACAAAAAATAACACCCTCCTCAGCAAGTTTCTCCTTAAAAGTAGTCGCAACAGAAACACTATCAAATACAGCATCAACCGCAACATTACTCAAACGCTTCTGCTCCGAAAGGGGAATGCCAAGTTTCTCAAAAGTATCTAACAAAGTAGGATCTACTTCATCCAGACTTTTCTTCTTATCTTGAACTTTTGGCGCAGAATAGTAAATAATATTCTGATAATCTATTTGTGGATAGTCAACCTGCGCCCAAACTGGTTCCTTCATTTGTAGCCACTTCCGATATGCTTTCAGACGAAAGTTGAGCATAAACTCTGGCTCATTTTTTTTAGCAGATATCAGACGAACTACATCTTCGCTCAGTCCACGAGGAATAGTTTCTGATTCGATATCAGTAACGAAGCCATATTTATAAGGTTGATTAACTAAGGTTGTTACTTTAGCAGTCATTGTATCTATTTCCTAGTTATATTTACCGAAAAATTCAGGTATGAAGCCTCTCCATTCATGGAGAAAAAAGCGGTCGTTAGCGCAGCTTCCCGTAGGGTGGGATGGCGAGAAAACCTGCGCCATATCCATGAAACCAAGAGAAGAAAAAAATCCTTTGATCAAATCCTCTTAATTTATAAGAAGAGGTAATTCTAAATTCTAAATTCTAAATTCTAAATTATTAAAGAATTTAGATGGCCTTTAGCAGCCACTTAAACAACTTATTTGTTGCTTAAGTCTATTTTAGGTTACATTAACAACAATGATATTGTCAAAGTCCAATTTTAGTATTTTTTTTAACAAAATGGAAATTACTCAACAAAATTCGACCAAGCAAGAAATCCTACAACATTTAATGAAGCGAACTCAAGCCACCGCTTTAGAGTTGGCAGAATCTTTAGAAATTAGCCCCCAAGCTATACGTCGCCATTTAAAAGACTTAGAAACAGAAGGACTTATTATATATAAGTCGGTACAAACCGGGATGGGAAGGCCACAACACATTTATCAACTAACAACTCAAGGACGCGATCGCTTTCCCCATAATTATGATGAATTTGCCGTTTCCTTCCTGGACACCTTAGCCGAAACTATTGGCCAGGACCAACTCAGCCAAGTATTCCATAAACAATGGCAGCGTAAAGCAGTGCACTATCGCCAACTATTAGGGACAGGAAAAGTGCAGGAACGCGTAGCCCATTTAGTAGAACTCCGCAAAGCAGAGGGTTTCATGGCAGAGTGGTATCCTGTAGAATCTCAGGAAGTGGATAATCAACCACTCAAAATTCAGAATTCAAAAGTCAGAAGTGATTCAGCTTCCTCAGCAGAAATAAGAGGACCACAGTTGGCCGTTGAAAGCTACATATTTATGGAGCACAACTGTGCTATCTCCAGTGTGGCCGAATCTTTCCCCAGTGTTTGTGGCCATGAGTTAGAGATGTTTGGTGCTGTACTGCCTGATTGTACTGTGGAGAGAACTCATTGGATTGTTAATGGAGAACATCGTTGTGGTTATTTAATAACTAAGAGAGGGAACAGGGAACAGGGAACAGGGAACAGGGAATAGCAGGGCTGTTTCATTCTCCATAGACACGGGGACGCGGAGACGCGGAGACACGGAGACACGGGGATGGAGGCTTTTAATTTATGATTAAAATTTGATTTTTCACCATTTTAGTCAGAGCAAAGACGCTTATTGGCGCTCAAAATCGGCAAATTTTGGTAAATTTCACTGTTCCACGACCCCGCTATAAAAATGAGTGCCTAATTCTGAGATAGAATCCTGTTATATAAATATGATATGTGTTGACAATTCTATAATTACTTCAATCTCTACTCCCCCACTCCCTATGAGGAAACGGGGACGCGGGGACGTGGAGACAAGGTGAGACCCTATCTCCGCGTCTCCGTGTCTCCCCCTCTCCATGTCCTCAAAAACTCGCCACTCCCCTTTTATCCTTAATCAAAAAATATAAAATCAAAAATTAATATGCAACAATCTATGGAATTTTTAACAGCGGAGGAATCTGCTCAAGTTGATGGGGCGCTCCTAACTTCCAAAGACAAGTTTTCAACACGACTGGCCATTTATTCATTGAGGTGTCTGAGACAAATAGCAGAGGAAACGGGTTTAGCTCCAGAAGAAATACCTTCAGAGCAAATAACTACTTGGATTCAAAAGGACGAGAATATTAAGGAACATTTAGATGTAGATGCTAACTTTGAGAGCTTTTTTACTAGGTTAGTCATCTCCTCGTTACGTCCTTTAAAGCAGGCTTCTCAAGAATTTGGCGTACCCCTTCAAAATTTGACAGTCCAACAGGTGGTTAAGTGGTATGAGAAAGAAGGGAGTAAGGGAGTAGGGGAGCGAGGAAGACACGGAGACGCGGAGAGGGGGAGACACGGAGAAGGGGATTGCAGTTCATAGATGGACGCGGGGGTTTTCTAATCATGAATAGAGCGAGTAGATTGAATGAATTACTCAATTATCCAATCTCCGCGTCCCCGTGTCACCGCGTCTCCGTGTCAAATCTGACCTGCTTCCCTACTTCCCTTGGCCGAAAATTCAGAGATTAAAAAAAATTTCCTTAGGGGGTTGACATTTCTGAAAAAGATATTTATAGTAATAAATGTAAGGAAAAAAAAGCGCCCAATACCTTAAGTGGTTAAAGGTAAAAATAATTAAACAATATAATTATTAGCTTTTCCTGGTGTCTATGACGTAGTGGACCCACTCCGATCCATCCCGAACTCGGAAGTTAAACGCTACGGTGGCGAAGATACTTGGTGGGTAGCCGCCCGGTAAAATAGCGCGATGCCAGGTTAAATATAAACAAAGGTTCTCTCAGCGATACGAGGGAGCCTTTGTTTTTTAGTGAATTTATTTAGAGTTTGCTGCCTACATTTCGTACAACAATAATGTAGCAGAGAAATATAAGTCAAAAGTCAAAAGTCAAAAGTCAAAAGTCAGAAAAAAATTGTATTGGTCAAATGAGAAAGTTAAATAAAGATAATTCGTACAGTATAAATACTTACTAAGCTACCGAATTCTTATAATACTCTAGTGTTACAACTTGACGTGCTGAATGTGGGTTTGAGCAATTTTAGGTCTGGAAAAAGTACCAGCTTTTAGGTTAATAGAGTTGAAAATAAGTCAAAAGTCAAAAGTCAAAAGTCAAAAGTCAGAAAAAAATTGTATTGGTCAAATGAGAAAGTTAAATAAAGATAATTCGTACAGTATAAATACTTACTAAGCTACCGAATTCTTATAATACT